>JAKSBM010000413.1 GCA_022361135.1 Desulfobacterales bacterium
AAGCACTTTGACGAAGGGCTGGCCAAGGACATGTCCCTGTACATCACCGGCCAGATGTATGCCCGGGAAAAGATTCCCCACACCACCCGGCAGCTCATCACCGTGGCCGCCCTCACGGTGCTGTCCAAGCCCGAGGAACTCAAACTTCACATCCATGCGGCATTGAACGTGGGATGTACCCGTGAAGAAGTGGCGGAGGTGATTTTTCAAACCAGTATTTACGGCGGGGTTCCCGCGGCCAACACGGCCCTGTCGGCCTTGAAATCCGTATTGGAAGAACGGGACGAAGAAGGTTAGATTTTAAACCGTCCCACCATCTCATCCAGCTGCCCGGCAATGCGGGACAATTCCCGGGCACTCTGGTCCACGGCCTTGCTGCGCTGTGACATTTCCTCGGCCGACCGAGTCATACGAGAGACATCGGATTCCACCGCACGGGCTGCACTGGTGGATTCCCCGACGGCCGAATTCACGCGGGCAATGCCATTGGAGGTCTGGCTGATACTCTGGGAAATTTCCCGGGTGGCCGAGGATTGTTCATCCACCGAGGCCGCAATGGTGGAAACCAGCTCATCCACCTTGGCATTGGCCTGGTTGATCTCCTGAATCCGTTCCAGGGTGCCCTGGGAGCTGGACTGGATGTGTTCGATTTTCCCCTTGATATCCAGGGACGCCTCCGAGGTTTGACGGGCCAGGGTTTTGATCTCATTGGCCACCACGGCAAACCCCTTTCCGGCATCCCCGGCCCGGGCCGCCTCAATGGTGGCGTTGAGGGAGAGCAGATTCACCTGCTCTGAAATGTCGGAAATGGCCTCCACCACCACGTCGATGGACTGGGCTGCCGTGCCCAGCTCCTTGATCTTTTCCGTGGACTCCACCACCTTGCCCACGGCCTCCCGGGACATGTCCCGGGCATGGTCGGTATTCCGGGCGATTTCCATCACCGTCACATTCATCTCTTCGGCGGCCGAGGCCACGGTATTGGCATTCTCACTGGAATCCCCCATGACCTCGGAAATATCCCCCATGCCCCGGGCCATTTTTTCCGCCGATCCCGCTAAAAGCCCCGAACGTTCCGAAGTCTGTTCCGAGGCATTTCCCATGGCCTGGGAGATGGACAACAATCCCTTGGCCGAATCGGAGAGTTCGGTGACATTCTGGGACATGTCCATGATCATGGTGTGGAGGTTATCCAAAAACCCATTGAAGACCCGGGAGAGGGTCCCCACCTCGTCGTCCCCGGTCACGGGCAGCCGCCGGGTCAAATCCCCCTCCCCCTGGGAAATATCGGTCAAGCCGTCAATGACCTGGTTCAGGGGGGTGGTCACCATGCGGGCGATGAGGAGCATGATCAGCCCCCCCGCCCCCAGGGCCAGGACACTGATGGAAATAATCAGGGTCAATGCCTGCCTGTGGATGCGGCCGGCCTCTTCCCGGGCCTGGCGGATCTGATCCATGTTAATGGTGGTCAATTGATCCAAAAAAGCCTGCATATCCATGAAATGCTCCCGGGCCTGGCCCAGGGTGAGGTCCAATGCCAGGCGTCGCCCCTGGCGGGTGTTGGCGATGCGACCGTCCACAATCTGCCGGGAACTATCGGTCCAAAGGGTGTGGGCCGGTTCATATCCCTGGACCAATTCCCGTTCCTCCGGGGTTTCGGCCAGGATGCGGTAGGCCTGCCAATGGGAATTCACCCGGGCCTGGTTTTGGGTATAATCCGTCACCAGGGCCTGGAATAACTCCGATTTGGGATTGGCAAAAATCATGGATCGCTCGGAGACCAGCATGCGATGCAGGTCCCGGTCCGCCGCCAGCAAATGGTTGATGCTGGGCATCTGGGCGGTGATGATTTGATCCAATTTGGCATCCATGCGACTGATGGCGTAGATGCCACCGGCCACAATGATCCCCATGAAAACCGACATAACCAGAAATCCCGCCATGAGCTTCAACCGGATTCCCATGTTCCGAAAAATTTGCATGGTCTTTAATCTTCCAAGGCATCCACATTAATGCCAAAGGTTACGGTGCCGATGACCTGGTTGCCGTCCATCACCGGGACCGATACCTGAACCAGATAGGCCTGGGCACTGTCGTCAAACTCCACCTGGTCCACAAAAACCGCCCCTTGGCCCTGGTTGAAGGCCTTCTGGAACTTGGCTTCATCCCCCTGCCAATAATCCGAAGTTTTATCGGTCATGGCCACATTGGCCCCCTGGTTGTCCATGACGAAAATCTCGGCATAATAGGCATCGGAATCCTGGATTTTCCTCAAATAGCGGCCGCATTCAGATTCCATCATGGCCTGCATGTAATCCACGATGCCCGGGGTGTTTTTCCACTGGGCATCCATGGCCTTGATGGATTCCAAACTCTGATTTTTTGCATTGGCCGTGCGCACGGCGGAAATGATCACCCGGCTCTGGGCCAGATCGGTCAACCGGGCATGGGCCAGATCAATGATTTTCCGGGGGGCTTCCTCGGCCCGGGCCGTGGCGGCCTGGCACAGGAGCAGGGCCCCGAGGGCCAGGGCCAGGATGGACCCGGTGATGGGATTCATGGACTCCCGATGTAAGGATAGGACACGCATCTTTCTTTCCTCCAAAAGGTTGGGATGGATTTACGAAATAATGGATTGAAAATGGAGAAGGGAAAAAGGATATGGGACATCCAAATCAAAGGAATGGAACCGGGGCGAAATTCAAATGACGAAAATTAGAAAATCTCTGGAATACAGATACTTCTTAAATACCAAATTCTTGAATATCTAGTCCAGTAAAAATGCCGGCCGGGCCAGGAGGGTATTCCAGATCCCGTCGGGGCAGCGGTGCTGGAGGAGATGGATATTCAATTCCCCCAGCCGCCGGATCACGCGCCGGGCTTCGGAATTGAGTAATCCGCTCAGGATGATCCATTGTTTCTTTGCCAGGGCCGGAGTTTCAATGAGATATTGCATGACATCGTAATGGATATTGGCCACCAACAGGTCACAGGGGATGTCCATCTGGGTTTCCCCCCGGGCCTGGAAGGCCAGAACCCGGTCCTCCATGCGGTTGAGGCAGATATTTTTACGGCAGGTCTGAACGGCCAGGAGATTAAAATCACAGGCCATGACCCTGGAGCAGCCCAGGGCGGCCGCCCCCAGGGAGAGCAGACCCGTGCCCGTGCCGATGTCCAGGACCGAATCAATGCGTTCGTGGATGCAGAGGCGATGGATGAGATCCAGGCAATCCTCGGTGGTCGGGTGGCGACCGGTGCCAAAGACCACACCGGGATCCAAAAGCACCTCCCTGCCATGGCCCGTTGGCGCCCAGGGCGGAGAAACGGTGAGACTTCCGGCGGTGTAGGAAACAATCTGGTCCCCGTGCCATTCCTCACAGCTCATCTCATAGGTATCGGCCAGGGGGGCCTGGGGATTGGCCGCTTCAATGTCGGCCACCAGGGCGTCCACCCGTTGGTTGAAAAACAGAAAAGCGGTGCCGTCTTCTTCCCATGAGCCCAGAAACCGGGGGTCCTGCCCCAGCTCCACGGGCAGAACCGGAATCTTCTGAAAATTATAAATCACCAAATGCTCATAGGGGTTCTTCATGGTTGGTCTCCTTTGATTCTGCCAATTCCTGTGCCGGGAGGAAAATGCGAAAGATCGCGCCCTCTGCCTTGCCGTTTTCCGCCCGGGTAAAGCCGCCGTGGTTTTCAACGATACCGTAGACCGAAGCCAGGCCCAGCCCCGATCCCTCCCCCAGGTTTTTGGTGGTGAAAAAGGGCTCAAAGATCCGGGGAAGGACATCGGGATCGATGCCCGGTCCCTGGTCCACCACGGAGAGGCAGACATAATGGGAACCCCCGTCGACCGGGGCCGCCTCGGGCAGTCCGTCCCGGTCCACATTTTCCGTGGTCAGGGTCAATGTCCCCTTGCCGGGCATGGCATCGGAGGCATTGACCAACAAGTTCATGACCACCTGCTCCATCTGGGAGTGATCGGCCACAATGGGCCTGAGATCCTGGGCCAAGTTCATCTTGATATTCAAATCCTTCCGGCTCTGGGAAAAGACCCCCAGGCTGGAGCGGATGATGGTGTTGAGACTGAGGGGGCCGGGGGCGTATTTTCCACTCCGGGCAAAGCCCAAAAGCTGCTGGATGGCATGTGCCCCCTTTTCCACCAGAAAACAGATTTTCTCGGTTTTTTCCATGTTGGGATGGCCGGGCTGGGTTCGGGCTTTAATCAAGGACGCATTGCCGGTAATGGCCATGAAAATATTGTTGAATTCATGGGCGATGCCCCCGGCCAGGGTGCCGATGGCTTCCATTTTCTGGATGGTCAGCATCCGGGTTTCGATTTCCCGGCGCTCCTGGATCTGCCGGTTCAATGCCAGGTTGGCCCGGTTCAGGTCCAGGGTCCGCTGGGCCACCATGTTTTCCAGATTATGGCGGTGCTGCTCCAATTGGATCCAATTTTCCACATATTGTCCCCGGACATGGGCCACGGCCTGTTTCAGGTTCCGGGTTTCCTGGATTTCCTGATCCTCCCCCTCCAGGTCCAGGGATTCCAGATGGCGGATCAATGTCCGGCTGTCCGCCGACTCCTGGAGATCCCCCAATTGAGAGACAAAGGTATCCAAGGGACGCAGATGGCGGCGTATGGCCCAGAACAACATGAAGAGCACGGCCAGGAGTACCAATCCCCCCGTGGCCAGGACCACGCCGGCGAATTCCTCTAAATGTGCAGCCATGTCCCGGTTGGAATATCCCAATCGGAGGATCCCCAGCTTCCGTCCCAGATATTGAATATCCATGACCGCTTCATAGATGGCATCCCCGGCCCGGTAGACCTCGTCATCCCCAATGGTAAACCGCCGTTTCAAACGGGCTTCCAACACCTTAAAACTGCCCGGGGTCTGGGAATCCATGGAGGAATCCAAACCTTCCATGAAGACCGGGGGACCATTGGTGATTTCAGTGAGGACGTCGGAATCCAGACCGATGAGTTCGGACTGGGCCGCCACCACAAGCTTGCCCCCGGTGTCCTGGATAACGGCGTAGAGAATTTCGGGGTGGGCCGTGCGAAAATGGCCCAGGCTCAACATGAGATAACGGATATTGTTGGCATATAAAAGGTGGCCCATGCGCCAGCTCAGGGCCGTGGTTTTATAGTAGAGGCGTTCCCATTGATTCCGCTGGTGGCGCTTTTCCTCAAACCAGATTCCGGCGGCCAGGAAGAGGAAGACGGTGACCGTGACAATGACACAGACCGTGGCCAACAACTTCTGCCCCAACGTGCTCCCCCGGGCCATGGCTATTTTACCCCGATCTCCGTCAGGTAGAAAACCCCGCCGCTGTCCGGAACCAGATGGGAAAGGTGGGCTGGGATTTCCAAGGGGAAATACAAGGAAAAGGGACCACCAAGGGCCGGATGGAGGGAGGTGTCCCCATATCCGATGACCAATTGAACCCGGGAAAGGATCTCCGGACTGAGGTGGAACTCGGGGCCGGTCATGGAACGGCAGATGATCTGTTTTACGGAAACATCATCGGGGATGAGTTCAACCAGGGGAAGGGCCAGGAGCCCATCACCGGGCAGGGGGCCCTCAAAACGGTGGCGGCAGCCCCGGGGGATGGCCATGAACCGGATATCCAAGGGTTTGGCCCGGTCCAGCAGATCCATGCGGCGGTAGAAATCCATCCCCCGGCCATGGGTCACCGTCAGCATGGCATTGTCCAGCCGGTCCAGGACCACGGCATCCACATACCAGGTATAACAATCGGGATGGGGATTGCTTCCGGATGTATAGAGGATTTTCAAGGGTCCCCCCTCAAGGGGGCCCAGGGATTTTTCGTCCATGGCCCATGCCAGGAAACCCGTATTAAGGGCCTCTCGGGGCAAATAGGCCATGTATTGATCCGCCCCCAGGATGGTGATGCCCTCCCTGGGGGAAAGCCGGGAAATACCCATCAATTGATCCAGGTAAATGCCGGTGAAATTACAGACTCCATTGGACTTGAAATTGAGATCGATGACCCGGAGGGTGCGGCTGTGTTTCTTCATTTCCTCCAGGGAAACAATGCCGCTCAGGGGGCCGTCTTCACTGCAGTTGACCAGGGTGATGCCCGGGTTGGCAAAGGCGGATTCACACCAAAAGACCATCCACAACACCAATAAACGCCAAACCCCTGATTCTGATATCCGCATCCAATCCGCTTTCACAAAATAAAATTTGACAACCACAGAATTATGCAAAATAATCGGTTTTACTCAAAAATTCAAGAAAGACTTAACTGAATGAAATTTAAAAAGGTCATTGCTGCCTTTGAATCGGAAAATCTGATTCTGGCAGAAGAGTTGATTTGTGACATTTTTTTCTCCTTCCGCCTCAAGGGAGTGATTTGCAACATCCCCCTGGAAGAACCGGACGAAGGCTTTGGCACCGAAACCCTGCCCCCCCTGGAAGAATACTCCATTGAAGGCTATTTTCCGGACATGGACAGCTCGGATCTGGTGATCCGGGACATCAAAACCCGCACGGCGGACCTGGCCCCCCTTGGCGTCCAGGTCAATGTCCGGGTGGAATCCGTGGACGAAGAAGACTGGGCCCACGCCTGGAAGGAATATTTCAACGTCACCCATATCACCGACCGCATTGTCATCAAGCCGGCTTGGAAGGCGCACCAGCCCAAGGCCGACGAGGTGGTCATCGAATTGGATCCGGGCATGGCCTTTGGCACCGGCACCCACCCCACCACCTTCATGTGCCTGAAGCAGATTGAACAATTCCTCAAACCAGGCTGCGATTTCCTGGATGTGGGATGCGGTTCGGGAATATTGAGCATTGCCGCGGGTAAGCTGGGAGCCGGTACCCTCACCGCCCTGGACAACGATGCCAATGCCGTGGACATCAGCCGGGAAAACCTTTCCGCCAACGGAGTGGACGGGGTTCAGCTCTTCACCGGAACCCTGGACCAGGCCGAGGAAAAGCCCTACGACCTCATTGCCGCCAATATCATTGCCCAGGTGCTCACGGCCATCATGGGGGACATCAAGGTAAGACTGGCCCCCCGGGGCATGGTCATCCTTTCGGGGATCATCATGGACCGCCGACCCGACATCCTGGCCGCATTGGAGGCCCAGGACCTTAAAATCGTCCATGAGGATCGCATGGATGAATGGGTGACCCTGGCCGTGACCCATGCTTAACTAACCCACTTCTAAGGATAGACTGTGGAAAAAAACAGCCCATGGGAACTGGGAATCAATCCCGACACCCCCTCGATCATTGAGCTCAAGGGGCGGGTGGATGCGGCCGCCTGTGCCGCCCTGTGGGACCGGGCCGCCGCCCTGGGCAAAAAACGTCCCCCCGGGGAAGCCGGAATTCTGGACCTCTCCGGGGTCACCTACCTGGACACGGCCGGCACCATGCTCATCCGCCGGATTCTGGACCGGGCCGGCACCCCGGCTCCGGTTCCCAGGGGGCTGCCCCGGGAATTTTCCAATATCCTGAACCAGAATATCCAGCCCCCACCGACGCCGCCCCATCCCGATCCCCCCATGGGCCGGGTGGCCCGCACGGGCAGAGCCCTGGCCAATACCCTGAAGGACTGGGGGGAAATGATATCCTTCATGGGGGAAATGACCTGGATCACCCTGACCAGCCTGGTTCGCCCCGGCTCCATCCGATGGAAGGAAACCCTGATGGTGGCCGAACGGTCCGGGGTGGATGCCCTGCCCATCGTGGCCCTGATCAGCTTCATCGTGGGCCTGGTCATGGCCTTTCAATCGGCCGTCCCCATGAAAATGTTCGGTGCGGAACTCTACGTGGCCAACCTCATCGGCATGGCCATGGTCCGGGAATTGGGGCCCTTGATGACCGCCATTGTCCTGGCCGGTCGATCGGCCTCGGCCTTTGCCGCGGAAATCGGCACCATGAAAATCAACGAGGAGCTGGATGCCCTCACGGTCATGGGGCTGGACCCCATGCGCTTCCTCATCCTCCCCCGGGTCATTGCCTCCACCCTGGTCACCCCCCTGCTCACGGTTTTTGCCAATCTGATGGGCATCCTGGGGGGCGCCGTGGTCATCCTCTCCTTTGACTATCCCCTGGTGGCCTATTACAATCAGGTGGCGGGATTTGTCACCTGGATGGACTTCACCGGGGGGCTGGTAAAATGCTTTATTTTCGGAATTCTCATCGCCACCACCGGCTGCATGCGGGGATACCATACCGGAAGGGGACCCTCTGCCGTGGGGGCATCCACCACATCGGCCGTGGTCACCTGCATCATCCTCATTGCGATCTTTGACGCCGTATTTTCCATCATTTATTACAGCCTGGGCATATGAAGAAACAAGATCCCATCATCTCCGTGGAAAACCTGACATCAGGATACAATGGTGTCCCCCTCATGGAGGGAATGAACTTCACCATCCATGCCGGGGAAATCTTTGTGATCCTGGGGGGCTCCGGCTGCGGCAAAAGCACGGTGCTCAAGCACATGACCGGGCTGGTGCCGCCGGTGGCCGGGAAAATTCTCATCCAGGGCCGGGACATGGTCACAGCCCGGGGGGAGGAACGCCGGGCCCTCCTGCGCCAATTCGGAGTGGCCTTCCAGAGCGGGGCCCTGTTCGGCTCCATGTCCGTGCTGGACAATGTGCTTCTCCCCCTGATCGAATACACCCAACTCCCCCGGGAGGCGGCCCGGGAGACCGCCCTGGCCAAGCTGGACCGGGTGGACCTGGCCAGCCATGCCCATTTTCGACCCGACGAACTCAGCGGCGGGCAGAAAAAACGGGCCGCCATTGCCCGGGCCATGGCATTGGATCCGGCCATCCTCTTCCTGGACGAACCCTCGGCCGGCCTGGATCCCCTCACCTCGGCCGGACTGGACCAGCTCATCCTGGACCTGGCCCGGAGCCTGAACATCACCTTTGTCATCGTCACCCACGAGCTGGAAAGCATTCTCACCATTGCCGACACCGCCATCATGCTGGAGAAACAAACCCGGGGGATCATCGCCCAGGGCGATCCCCGGGCCATGAAGGCCGATACCGGCCAGGGCTATGTCCATGATTTTTTTAACCGAAATCCGCAGAAGGGAAATCTGCCATGAAGGATCATCCCGCCTATTTTAAACTGGGACTCTTTGTCATTCTCGCCTTTGGCCTCACCGCGGCCTTCCTTGTCGTCTTTGGAGCGGGAAAATACTTTAAAAAAGAATTGGTGGCCGAAACCTGCTTCAACGAATCGGTCCAGGGACTGGATGTGGGATCCGAGGTCAAGTACAAGGGGGTCCGCATCGGCACGGTGAAATCCATTTCCAACCCTGCTCAAATCTATGATGTGGCCTCCCACTATGTTCTGGTGACCTTCACCATTTCCGACCACTGCTACTTGGGACAAACCGGGGCGGACAGCCAGGAGCGCCTCCTCAAGGCCCTGGCCCAGGGGCTGGAAATCCAGCTCTCCTCCAAGGGGATCACCGGCGGGGCCTACCTGGAAACCGATTATTACCCCAACGATAAAACCCAACCCATAATCAATTGGACGCCGAAAAACGTCTATATTCCCTCACGGAAAAGCGACATCCGGGAATTCGGAGATGTGGTGGGCCAGGCCCTGGACGATTTTTCCCAGGTGGACCTCCACGAAACCCTGACCCATGTGACCGAATTGTTGGCCGACCTCCACCAAAAGAGCCAGGACCTGGATCTCAAGGGCATCGGCCAGAACGCCAATGCCCTGCTCAAGGAGGTCCGGCAGACCAATGCCAAGCTGTCCCAGACCCTGGACTCTCCCGACTTCAAGGGCCTTATCACCGATGCCCACGGCACGGTCAAGGGATTGCGGACCATGGTGGAGGAAAACCAGGCCCCCCTGGCCCGGACCCTGGAGAATCTGGATCAAACCACCCGGGCCACCCGGAACATCACCGCCGACCTGGAAAAGAGCCTGGCCGGCCGGGTGGATGCCACCCTCCTCCAATTGGAAAAAACCATCCAGATGCTGGAAGCCCTGGTCTGGACCAATGGGGAACCCCTGACCCGGACCATTGAAAATTTCAACCAGACCTCGGAAAACCTGAAGCAACTCAGCAGAGAGTTGAAACTCTACCCCGGCCGGATCTTCGACCAGGCCCCGCCCTCCCCCCTGCCCGGAAAGGAGGCTGACAAATGATCCTTCGTTCCATTCGCACAACGACCTGGTTTGGGGGGATTGCCCTGGTCTTCATCCTGGTGGGTTGCAGCCTGAAGGGCCCCAGCCCCCAGCGCCAATTCCACTTCATCCCCCCGGTGGAACTGGCCCATGCCGATCCCGGAATGGATCGCCCCCAATCATCCCGGACCCAATCGTCCCGGCCCCCATCGGCCCGGATCCAGATCCGCCCCCTGGCCATTGCCCCGGCCTTTGACACCCATTTTTTCACCTACCGCATGGGAGAAACCGAACTCACCCCGGATTTCACCCACCTCTTTGCCGCAGGCCCCGGCCCCATGGTCACCAATGTCATCACCCAGGCCCTGTTTCAGCTCCCCGGACTTACCCGGGCAACGCCCCCCTTACCTCCGGAATTCCGCCTTTCCGGCACCCTGGTGGAAATCTACGGGGATTTCAGATCCGTGGATCACCCCTGGGCCCGGATCAGCCTGGACCTCCACCTGGAACAAAGAACCCCCAGGGGGTATGTCACCCGGATCCAGGATCGTTTTACCCGGGAAATCCCCCTGGCCGCTTCTGCCCCGCAGCAGCTGGGACCGGCATGGTCCAAAGCATTGGAACAAATTTTATTGGATTTTTTAGAACAATGGCAGGCAATGTCGCCCCCAAATAGTTAGGGCAGATCCATACCCAGAGAATCTGCCCCTTTCCATTGGGACGGCCAATTCCCGGCGCCCATCCGAACAGGCATCTCCAAATTACGCCCCTCAAACCTATCCTCCAAAACGGTGGAGGGGTTATTTTGAAATCCCGTTTTGATAACGGCTAAACACATTGAATGGAAACGAAATCCTGGAAATCGCCATAACTATAGTAATTCTTCAAATAACGTTCCCATTGAAT
>JAKSBM010000493.1 GCA_022361135.1 Desulfobacterales bacterium
CTATGTAGTGGACACACGGCAATCGGGCCACGGCCACCGCTTCACCATCCACGACGCCTCCCGGGGATTCAGCAAAAATACCCAAGGACTATGGGGGGATGCCGTTGCCAAGGGCAAACCCATTATTTCCAACAGCTATGCCCGCTCCAATCCCCAACTCAAGGGATTGCCCCTGGATCACTGCCACATCATCCGCTACATGAACGTCCCCATCTTTGACCAGGACCGGGTGGCCGTGGTGGCCGGCATGGGAAACAAGGCCGAGGATTATACCCGGGCGGATTTGCGCCAGCTCAGCCTGTTGGCCCACGACATGTGGCGGCTCATCCAACGGAAAAAAGCGGAACAGGCCATGCACCAGAGCGAAAAACGATTCCAGGACCTGGTGGAGCACTCCCCCAACGGCATTGCCATTGTCATGGACAATGGGCTGGTCTACCAGAACCCCCGGCAATTGGAACTCATCGGAGATCTGAATTTTCTCAACCCCCAGGAGGATCCCCGGTTCCACAAGGAGGACCGGGCACAGGTCCAGGACTTCTACGACCAAATTAAATCCGGCCAACGCCTCCGCGGGAACATCCAATTTCGATTTTACTCCGGCCGGGATGGGGATGAATCCATGACCTGGGTTTCCTGTCTGGCCACCCCCATGGAATACAACAAGGAAAATGGCTGCCTGCTCATCTTCATCGATATGACCGAGTCCAAAAAGCTGGAACACCTCCTCACCATCCAGGACAAAATGGCCTCCCTGGGCCATGTATCAGCGGGCATTGCCCACGAAATCCGCAATCCCCTGTCCGGGATCAATATTTATCTGGGCATCATCCACAAGCATTTCCAAAATCCGGAAAAGGCAACCAAGGTGGAGGCGGCCATTGGAGAAGCCCGGTCCGCCTCCCAAAAAATTGATGCCGTGATAAAACGGGTGATGAACTTTGCCAAACCCACGGAACCCCGGTTCGAAACCATTAATATCAACCACCCCGTGGGCGAAGCCGTGAACCTGACCAGCTACAGCCTGAAAAAAAAGGGCATTGAACTGCGGAAAAATCTGTCCCGGGAACTTCCCCCCTGCTATGCCGAACCCCATCTCATTGAGGAGGTGGTCCTCAACCTCATCAACACTGCAGTGGATGCCATCGGCCAGGGTGATGGCCCGGGAATCATCACCATTTCCACCTGGTCCGGGGTGGATGAAATCGTGGTGGGGGTGGCGGACAACGGCCCGGGTGTCTCCCGGGATCTGAAAAAGAAAATCTTTGACCCCTTTTTCACCACCAAGCCCCACAGCACAGGCATTGGACTGAGCATCTGCCATCGCATCATCACCGACCACAGGGGGACCATACGCCTGGGGGACGCACCGGGGGGTGGTTCCTGCTTCATGATCCAACTTCCCCTGGCCGCAGCCCCGGGCAAAGATACCCCTTCACCCCGCACCAAGGAGCACCATGACTGATTACACCCTCTTTATTGTGGATGACGAACGGACCATCCGGGAAGGCATCACCGCATACATTGAAGATGATTACCGGATTTTCACCTATAAAACCGCTGAAGATGCCCTGGATCAGCTTTCCGCCAAGGCCCCGAATCTGGTTCTCCTGGACATCGGTTTACCCGGGATGAATGGCATCGATGCACTCCAGGCTTTCAAAGCCCGGCGCCCGGATCTCCTGGTGATCATGATCACGGCCTATGAGGACATTGATTCGGTGATCCAGTGCATGCGCCACGGGGCCCACGACTACATTGTCAAACCCCTGCACATGGAAGGGCTGGAGGTCTCCATAGCCAATGCCCTGGAAACCATCCGGTTGAAGCAGGAAATCAAGGATCTGCGGGAAAACCAGATCCAAAAGCAACAGCCCTGTTTCATCGGGGAAAGCCAGGCCATCCACGATGTTCTGGAGTATATCCAACGGGTGGCCAAAAGCCCGGACACCCCCATCCTGGTCCTGGGGGAGACCGGCACGGGTAAGGAACTCATCGCCCGAACCATCCACCACCAGAGCCCGGTGGCCTCGGGCCCCTTTGTGACGGTAAACTGCGCAGCCATTCCCAAGGATCTCATTGAAAGTGAACTCACCATTCGGGTAGAGCTGGGTCGGGGCAGTGCCACAACCAAGGTGGTGACCTGCGATCTTTCCTACGACTACGTGAAGATCAACGCCGAATACCGCACTTAATGTTAA
>JAKSBM010000524.1 GCA_022361135.1 Desulfobacterales bacterium
GCCCACGGCTTCGAAGCCGGCGCCGGAGACGGCGGCCAGCCGGTTGCCGTTCACCCGTTTTCGGTGGAGGCTTTCGGCTAGGAACATGAGCTCCTGGAATTCGGAAAAATTCCGGGCCACAATGGCTCCGGCCTGGCGGACGCAGGATTCGCAGACCATATAGTCCCCGGCCAGGGAGGCGGTGTGGGAGGAGGTGGCGGCCTTGCCCGCCGGGGTGCGCCCGGCCTTGTAGAAGACCAGTTCCTTGCCCTTGAGCACGGCCTGGCGAACGGCCTTGCAGAATTCCAGCCCGTCCAGGTCATTGAACCCTTCGGCATAGACGGCAATGACGTCCACTTGGTCCGAATCCTTAAAATAGTTCACCATGTCGGCCAGGGTGAGGTCGGTCTGGTTGCCCATGGAGATCATATATGCCGGGGAAAGTTGGGGGTATTGGTGGCTTCTGTGGAGCATGAAGGCACCGGATTGGCTCACCAGGGCGGCCCGATTGTATCCGGCATCCCGGTTTTTGGGCAGTTTTTCCTCGGGGATGAACCAGGTGTCGTAGCCACCGGGCTTGGAGACCACGCCCATGCAATTGGCCCCCAGGAAAACCGGCCCTCCGTCCTCGGTGATGTGGGCGGCGTCCATCTTCCGGATGACCTGGGCCGCCCGTTCCTTGGAATCGGCGGTTTCCCCCATGCCCCCGGGGATGAGCATCACGGTGCGGGCCAGGCCCATGTCCAGGATTTCATCCACCAGGCCCGGGACTTGGGCGGCGCCCACGGCAATGATGAAAAGGTCCAGGGGGCCCCGGTCATCTTCCTCGGCCATGTAGGTTTTAAAATCCGGCAGGCAGACCACCCCGTCGATTTCTTCGCTGCCCTCCCTGAAAATGACCATGTCCTTTCGTTCAAACCCTTCGGCCAGAATATTGTCCAGGATGATGCGGCCGAAATTCTTCCGGGTGGCAGAGACCCCGATGATGCCGATGGATTTGGGATGGAGGAGGTTGTGGATTTTCTCAACGGGCCGAGCCGCTGGGATGGCATCGGCCTTGCCGAACCGGCAGAGGCCGTCCAGGGGGACCATGAGGTAATCGGTGAAGGCAAAGGGGTTGATTTCCAATTCTTCGATGACAAAGGGGGCCACGGGGTTGTCCTGGGAGTAGTGGCGCCCCATCTGGATGAAGGATTCAAAGCATTCAATGAGCTGGTCGTCGGTGACGATGCGCCGTTGGCCCCGGGTGAGGCCGGCCAGTTTTTTATAGGAGATGGTTTTTTTAAAGAGCTGGAAAAAGGAATCCCCGGTGTTCAGGGCCACGGAACCGGCCACAATGGCCTGGCCCTTGCGGAAGCGCTGGGCATAGAGTTCCGTGTCCGTTCCCCCCAGGCCGGCGGAGATGATGGTGCCGAATTCCCGGGTGTGGCGCAGGCCCACGATGAGTTCGTTGCCAAAGGCCGTGGAATCCGGGGGCATGAACTGGACCAGGAGGATCCCCTGGATTCCCTTGCCCACGGCGGAGACCAGGGCTTCCCCGGAAAGTCCCTCCAGGTCTGCGGGGGCGGCATCTCCAAAGTGCTGGATCCGGGAGGCATAGTTCTCCGGCACCTCGGCGAACATGCGGCGCACGGCGGATTTTACCTTATTGATTTCCTTGTCCACAATGCGGACGCCCCCCACCTCGGTCTTGTGGATGATGTGGGGGGAGACAATTTTCAGGACCACCCGGTCCCCGGCCAGGGCCTCCAGGATTTCCCGGGTGGGCCGGGCGCCCCGCTGGATGAAATGGCATGTGGGCGGGGTTTCCGCCCCGGACCGTGCCAGGAGGTCATAGGTTTCGTGTTCGTATAAAAAGCTGCGTCCCTCTTCGCTGACCGATGCCAGGAGCTGGGTGATGCCGTCAAAATCAATGGAAAGTTCCATGGTTTTTTTCCTGTTGTGGAGGCGGTGGCCCGCCCGGTTGGATTGTCCTTGATTGGGCCAAGGATAGTCCAGAACCGGGCAGGATCGCAAGGGATTGATCCGGACTTACACCTTGGGGGCCCTGTTTCGGACGGCCCCCAAGGGCGAATAATCCAGGTTAAGCCAGGTCCCGTCCGGCCATGAAGGCCGCATAGTTGGCGTTCCAAATGGCGGGTTTGGGGCTGACGTTCTTCAGGGCATTGAGCCAGATTTCCATGGGGATGGCGGCCATGGGGGGCAGGGTGCTCAGGGCCCCCAACATGACCACATTGGCGCTGCGGCCCGAGGCGTCCCCTAGTTCAATGGCGGTTTCCAGCACATCCACGGTTTTCAGTTCATACCCTTCCAGGGCCTGGGCCAGGGCGGCATCCCCGGGGTAGGCCGTTTCCGGCAGTCCCTGGGGAACAATGCGGGTTTCGGCCATGAGGATGGTGCCCCCGGGCTTGAGGCTGGAGAGGAATTCCGGCCTCAGGATTTCGCTCTTTTCCATGGCAATGAGGCAATCGGCGGAGCCCGGAACCAGGGCCGGGGAAAAGACCTTGCCGCAGCCGAAGGTGGAGATCACAGGTCCCCCCATCTGGGCCATGCCGTGGGTTTCCCCCTTGACGATGTTGTCCTTGGCATAGCCGGCCAAAAAGGCCATCTGGGCCAGGACCTTGCCGAAGAAGAGGTTGCCCTGTCCCCCCACACCCCGGATGCACAGGGAGAGGCGTTGGGGCAAGTCCGCCGGAAGTTGGGGCATGGGGACCTCTTCCGGTGCTGTCTCAATGGCCTTGGCCGCCGGTTTGACCATTTCTGTTTTGCCTTGGGCATGGGCAATGGAAATGGCACCGGTGGGGCAGACCTGGAGACAGGCCGGGGTCTTGGAAACACAGCCCGAGCAGAGGTTGTTCCATTGGGGCATGGTGTCGGCGTTGAGTTCAATGCCCGAGCAGATGTTGCAATGGCCGCAGGCCTTGCATTTGTCCGTGTCCAGGACCAGTTTTTGACCAAAGTCAGACTTGGGGACCCGGCGGATGCAGGTGCCCTGGATGACCAGGAGGGTGAATTCCCCGGTTTCGGCCTGTTTTAAGCCGTCCTTGAGGGCGTCCCGGATGCCCTTGTAATCGTAGGCGTCGATTTCCACCACCCTTGCCCCTTCGCCCTTCAGGGAGTTTACCAGGTCAAAGGCATTGGCATCTCCGTGGAAATTCACCGGGGAGGCCGGTGAGTTCTGGCCCCCGGTCATGGCCGTCCATTGGTTGTCCAGGACCACCTTGACGCCGGGGCTGTTCCGGTAGATGGCGTTGCGGGTGGCATCCATGCCGGAATGGCATTCCGTGGAATCCCCGATGACGGAGATGCACTTGGATGCCATGTCGGGCCGGGAGGAGACAAATCCCGTGCGTTTGCTTTCCGAGGCCCCCATGGCCACGCCCGTGTCCAGGGCGTTGAGGAAGTAGAGCAGGGAATTGCAGCCGATGTCCCCGAACAGGGCTTCCAGTTTTCCCCGGCGTTTCATGCGGGAGACCACCTGGGCAAAGAGGGCATAGGGGCAGCCTGCACAGATCATTGGGGGACGGGGGACCGGGGCCGCTTCCGGGGTCTTGGCTTCAATGGGATTGCCCAGGAATTCCGCCAGGGCCCTGGGGCTCCATTCGGTGATGCAGGAGTTTTCGGGTTTGCCCTTCACGTCCAGGCCCGCTTCCAGGCAGGCACCGTGAATAAACCTGAATCCGTCTTCCACCACGTAGACATCGCCGTCGATGGATGCGCAGAATTTTTTAATCAATTCCATGGGAAGCGGGTTGGTGTAGGCCAGGGAGAGGATGTCAATTTCCCCGTCGAACAGGGCCTTGTACTCTTCCATGTACAGGGTGTTCACCCCGTGGGTGATGACGCCCTTTTTCCCGGCACCCCGAATCCATTGGTTGAAGTCCGACGTTTCAACCATCTCCCCTAGGGCGGGCATGCGAACGGTCTGGATGGCATCGTAGGAGGGCCGGGCCAGGTTGGGCAGGCAATTGTATCCCCGGACATCATCCATTTCAACGGGCTCCCGGGATTCCTTTTCCATCAGGGTGATCAACCCTTCGGAGTGGCAGAGATTCCCATTGGCTAAAATCACAACCGAGGTGTTGTGTTCCCGGGCGATTTTCACGGCCTTGGATGCGGCTTCGTGCATCTCCTGGTGGTTCCTGGGCTCAATCACCGGGATAAAGCATGACTTTAAAGTGTATCTGGGGTCAATGACATGCTGGGTGGAGTTGGGCACAAAGTCCGAAGCCAGGTAATAGATGAGCCCGCCCCGCTTCTGGGTGAACTGGGAAGCCGATGTGACCACGTCGGCGGCCTGGAAGAGCCCCGGGATTTTCAGGGTGACCACGCAGTCCCGCCCGGCCAGGGAATGGCCGTGGCCCACGCCCGCTGCAACGGCTTCATTTACCGACCAATTGGCGTCGATGAGGTCCAGGGCATGGGAGAGTCCTTTGTCGATGACTTCGGTGGAGGGGGTGCCGGGGTATCCGTCCACGGCGTGGATGCCTGCTCTGACACAGCCCACGGCAAAGGCGATGTTGCCCTGGAGGACATGTGGGGTTCCGGCCTTATCCAGGCACATTTGTTTGAAGGGGTTCATATGGGTGACTCCGCTATCTCTATGGTTTTATGGAAATATCAAAAGTAAGACTTTTAATATCGAGTATAGAGGGGGATGTCAATATATATTCATTTTGTGGGATGGGTATAGCGGATCTGATTCACCATGGGGGCAAATTGTTACTGAATTCCACACCATTGGGGGATGTCACCCGGGGGGGAGGTCGTGGGAGGTCATGGTTCACTCCGGGCCGCCATGGGCGGAAGGGGAAATGATTGGAGGTGGCCCTGGTCTGTATTTCCGTGTGGCAGCTGTCCTAGGTCTGGGCAAACTCCGAACGTTCAATCAATTCAATCTGCATATCCCGGTTGAGCCGGGTGAAATAGGCGTTGTA
>JAKSBM010000754.1 GCA_022361135.1 Desulfobacterales bacterium
CTTACCCTGCTCTTTTGCTTCTTGTTCGCTCAGGCCCACGATACCGATTTCCGGCATGGTAAAAATTCCTCCGGGAATGGCTTTATAGGACATGTTTATATTTTTTCCCATGGCATTTTCAGCGGCAATCACCCCCTCATGGGAGGCCACATGGGCCAACATCACCCTATTAGGGCCGAGGATATCTCCAATGGCATAGACATTTTTGACACAGGTTTCCATTTTATCGTTCACATCAATCCAGCCGGGTCCTTGGGTGGACAACCCAATGTTCTCAAGCCCGATATTAGAAGAAAGGGGGGTTCTGCCAATGCAAACCGCCATTATCTGGGATTCAAGACCTAGGGATTTTAATGCCTTTGGTTTTGGATTGTCCGTGAAAGGGCTTTGGGCCAATTTTATCCCCACGCCTTTTTTCACGGGGGAACAGGAGGTTACGATGGCATCGCATATCACTTTAATTTTCTTTTTTTTCATTTCCCGAAGCAAAACTTTGGATGTATCCGTATCCACGGAGGGAAGGGGAAGAAGCCGGGACATGGCCTCAACAATGGTAACCTTTGTTCCCAGGGTAGCAAAAATGCAGGCGAATTCACATCCAATGACGCCACCTCCCACGATGGTCATGGAATCGGGGATATAGTCCAAATTTAAGATATCATTGGAGGAAAGGATTTTTTCATGATCAAAGGGAAAGTCTGGAACATTTAAGGGGGATGTGCCCACGGCGATGATGAGTTTATCATAGGACAGCGTAATGGGGGCACCTTTTAGGGACGTCACCTCAATTTGGCCCGAAACAATAATTTTTCCGGCACCCAATACCACCTTGATCCCTTTGCCCGTCAGCAGGGCGTAAAGCCCCCTTCGCTGGGAAACAAGAATTTTTTCCTTTTGAGCCATAAGTTTTTCCATGTCAGCAGAAATTGACCCTTGGATGCAGATGCCAAAATTTTGGGCCCGTTGACATTTATGGAGAATATCGGCTGAATTTTTCATGATTTTAGAGGGGATACATCCCCAATTTAGACAAGTACCGCCAAGATTTTCCTTTTCGATGATGGTGACATCTGCCCCGAGGGCCGAAGCCCTGAGTGCCGCAATATATCCACCGGGACCTCCGCCGATGATGCAAACCTTTGTTGCCATGATACCCTCCCCATTTTTCTCCCATTGATAGGGGTGATTGTCCTCAATATTCCCCTTTTACTTTAGTGAAGAGGAATAGAATTCAAATTATGATTACACAAATTTTTTGGAAGGAAATTATTAAAATAATAAGTTTTTTAAAAACTAATTGACAATATCATTAGCGTTATCTAAGTTTCAAGTAATTTAATTAAATCATAAGTAGACTCAAGTTTTTAGCTAGAAAGAGGCAAAATGAAGATCGACAAAACCAATATCGATATCATCCGGGAATTAAAAGAGGGAAAAAAGTCCTTTAAACGGATTGCTGATAAACTCGCCATCACTGAAAATACGGTCAGGGCCCGGGTCAATAAATTACAGGATGAAGGGGTACTTGAAATCTGTGGGTTGGTGGATCCAGCCACCCTGCCCGGCCATCGTGTCATCATCATCGGCATTAAGCTTTCTGAGATGAATTTGGTTGAAAAAGGCAAAGAAATCAGTAAACTAAGGGGAGTTATCTCAACAAGTGTGGTAACAGGTCGTTATGATCTGATTATTACGGTGCTTTTCAAAAAGGGGTTTGGTCTTCTCGAATTCTACACAGAAGAGATGGCACAAATAGAGGGGGTCAGCTCCGTTGAAACGTTCGTTGTCTATAAATCCTACAATTTCAAAGTCCCCTATATTTTTTAAGTTTTATCCACCAAAAAATATAAGGTTATCGTCATGAGCAATGGTTTGAAAACAACACCTTTAAATCAATGGCACAAAAACGCAGGTGCCAATATGGCCGATTTCGGCGGTTACGAAATGCCTTTGTGGTATGCCTCCGGCGTCAAAAATGAACACCTTGCCGTATTGAACTCGGCCGGTATCTTCGATACCAGCCACATGGCCTGCATTCGAATCCAGGGAGAGGCATCATTCGCCCTGCTAAATTTTTGCTTCACCCGTGACATTTCCAGCCTGGTTCCAGGCCGGTGCGTCTACGGCGCCTTTTTAAATGAAAAGGGGCATTGCATTGACGATGCCATTGTATATAAATTCAGCGACACCGAATTTATGGTCTGCGTCAACGCCGGCATGGGCGGGGAAATCGCCGCCCATCTGGATGAACAATCCAAAGGTTTCGACGGCCGGGTCACCATCACAGATCTTTCCGGAAAAGTGGCTAAGATGGACATCCAGGGCAAAAATTCCGCCCGCATTCTGTCCAAACTCATCCAGTCTCCGGAAATTGTATTCGGTAAAATGCCCTATTTTTCCTTTAAGGGTGATTTTGAACCGACAGCCGCACCGGCAGAACCGGTGAAACTCCTGGATGGAACCCCGGTCCTGCTCTCCAGATCAGGCTACACCGGTGAATTTGGCTTTGAGATTTTCCTGGCACCGGAAGCCATTGAAACACTCTGGTGTGACATCCTGGAAGCCGGTGAAGCGTTCGGCATTGCCGCCTGTGGCCTGGGATCCAGGGATTCCCTGCGGGCCGGCGCCTGCCTGCCCCTCTCCCACCAGGATATCGGACACTATAAGTTCATGAACCATCCCTGGGATTTTGCCCTGCCCTACTCCCCGGAAAAGGATGGATTCACCAAGGACTTCCTCGGTGCCTCCGCCTTAAAAGATGAACCCGGCGACGCCTTTGTTCTCCCCTTTGTGGGCGAAAACTTAAGAAAGGTTTCCCCAGGTGAAAAAACAAAGGTCACCATGGAAGGCAGTGACTTGTCCGGCCATGTTCTGACCTGCGCCACCGACATGGGTATTGTCTGGCTGGATGGTAAAATCATCAGCATCAACAGCCCGGGCATTCCCGAAAACGTCAAAGTTAAAGGCATTTCCTGTGGCTTTGTCATGGTATCTGAGAACCTTGCGCCTGGCACACAACTGACCCTCACCGAAGGAAAGCGTGCCATCAAAGTCACCGTGGTCTCCGACATTAGACCCGATAGAACCGCCCGTAAAAAAATCGACAATTTTATTTAAGTTCAATTCAATAAAGGAGGATATCATGAAAGAAATCAACGACCTGAATTTGCCTGAAGATGTAAAGTACACCAAAGACCACGAATGGGCCAAGCTGGAAGGTGACACCGTCACCATCGGTATCAATGATTATGCCCAGGATCAATTGGGCGAAATTGTATTTGTTGAGCTGCCCGAAGAAGGCGATACCTTCTCCGTTGAAGATGAGTTCGGCAGTGTTGAATCCGTGAAAGCCGTATCTGAACTATACAGCCCCATCTCCGGCGAAATTGTTGCCGTGAATGAAGAGCTGGAAGATTCTCCTGAACTGGTGAACACCGACTGTTATCAAGGTGGCTGGATCATTAAAATCAAACCCGATGATCCCTCCGAACTGGATGCCCTCATGGACAAGGCAGCCTACCTTGAAATGTTGAAAGGATAATATAACCATGCGTTATCTGCCACATACCAAAGAAGATATCGAGAGTATGCTGGCCGCCACTGGCCATTCATCAATCGATGAATTGTTTGAATGCATACCCGAGTCCGTCCGTTTGAAAGGGCTTCTGGATCTTCCCGAAGCCAAAAGCGAATGGGACCTCAACGAATATATGGAAGAAATGGCGTCCCAGAACATTGCCTGCAAGCATTACACCTGTTTCATGGGTGCAGGCTCCTATGACCACCATATCCCTTCCATCATTCCTTACCTGGTGTCCCGGTCGGAATTCATGACCGCCTACACCCCATACCAGCCCGAAGTCAGCCAGGGTACCCTCCAGGGAATTTACGAATTCCAGACCATGGTAACCCAGCTTACGGGCATGGACATTGCCACGGCCTCCCACTATGACTGTGGTACGGCACTGGCCGAATGTGCCCTCATCGCCCTGCGCAAGAGCCGCAAAACCAAAAAGATCGCCATCTCTTCCCTGGTTCATCCCAGCCATCGCCAGACCGTGGAAACCTATATCCATCCGGGTGGCTACGAATTGGTGGAAATCCCGGCCACCCCGGACGGACTCACCGACATGTCCGCCCTGGAAGCCATGGACGACATCGCCGGCATTGCCGTCCAATCCCCCAACTTCTTCGGCAACATCGAAGATCTGGGCGGGGTTCGGAAAATTTGCGACGACAAAAAGATCCCCATGATTGCCTCCTTTACTGAAGCGCTGGCCTATGGTCTGCTGAAGACTCCGGGAAGCCTGGGGGCAGATTTGGTGGCCGGCGAAGGACAAAGCCTGGGCATTGCCAAAACATTTGGCGGTCCCGGATTGGGGCTTTTGGCCGGATCCAAAAAACTCATGCGGAACCTGCCCGGACGTCTGGTGGGAAAAGCCAAGGATGCCGAAGGCAAGGACGGCTTTGTCCTCACCCTGGCCACCCGTGAGCAGCACATCCGTAGGGAAAAAGCCTCTTCCAACATCTGCTCCAACAACGGCCTCAACGCCATGACGGCTGCCATGTACATGGCCACCATCGGCAAAATCGGCCTCAGGGAAGTGGCGCAACAAAACCACGACAAAGCGGTTTACCTGAAAAAGGCCCTCCAGGGTGCCGGATTTGAAGCGGTGCACGATGTTCCCTTTTTCAATGAATTTGTCATGAAAGCCCCGGAAGGATTCAAGGAAAAACGGGCCGAGCTCATCCGCAATAAATGTGTATTTGCCGGCGTCTGCCTTGAAGCGTTCTTCCCTGAAATGAAAGACCATTATCTCTTCTGTGCCACGGAAACCGTGTCCAAAAAAGATATGGATGAGCTGGTAAAGGAGGTGGCATAATGAGCAAGCAACCAGGAACCAGCGGTTTGATTTTTAACGAACCCCTGCTCTGGGACAAAAGCCGCGAAGGACGCTGTGCCTTTTCCCTGCCCAAATCCGATGTGGAAAAAAGTGAACTGGATCCCTCCCTGGTGGGAGAGACCCCTGATCTGCCCCAGCTTTCCGAGCTGGACGTGGTTCGCCATTACACCCGGTTGTCCCAGTGGAACTTTGGTGTGGATTCCGGCATGTATCCCCTGGGGTCCTGCACCATGAAATACAACCCCAAGACCAATGAAGTGCAGGCTGCCCGCAAGGGCTTTGCCGGCGCCCATCCCCTGGCCGGAGAAGAATTCTCCCAGGGGGCGCTTCGCCTCATGTATGAGCTGGAAAAATGCCTGTGCGAACTCACGGGTTTCCCCGCCGCCACCCTGCAACCTGCAGCCGGTGCCCACGGGGAATTGGCCGGCATGCTCATGATCCATGCCTACCATGAGAAAAAGGGTAAGCAACGGTCCAAAATCATCATCCCGGATACGGCCCACGGCACCAACCCGGCCTCGGCCGCCCTGTGCGGATACGACTCCGTCAATGTCAAATCCGGTCCCCGGGGTGTGCTTGAACCGGAAACCGTGGCCGCTGTCATGGATGAAGAGACCGCCGGTATCATGATCACCAATCCCAACACCCTGGGTATTTTTGAAGAAAACATCGTTGAAATCTGCAAGATCGTCCACGAAAAAGGCGGTCTGGTCTATGGCGACGGTGCCAACATGAATGCCATCATGGGCGCAGTTCGGCCGGGTGACCTGGGCATTGACGTGCTCCACCTCAACGTGCATAAAACCCTGTCCACCCCCCATGGCGGCGGCGGCCCCGGTGCCGGCCCGGTCATGGTCAAGGACTGCCTGATTCCCTTCCTCCCCATTCCCCGGGTGGAAATGGAGCTGGATAAATACAAGTTCGTCACCGACTGTCCGGACTCCATCGGCCGGCTGCATACCTTCTATGGTCACTTCGGTGTTCTCATTAGAACCCTGGCCTATATCCTGACCATGGGGCCGGAAGGACTGAGGGATGCCAGCCGCCTGGCCGTCCTCAATGCCAACTACGTCAAGGCCAGTCTCAAGGACACCTTGAACATTCCCTATGACGAACCCTGCATGCACGAGGTGGTGTTCAACGACAAACACCAGAAGGAATTCCACGTCACCACCATGGACATGGCCAAGGGACTTCTGGACAGAGGTTTCCATCCGCCCACGGTCTACTTCCCCCTGGTTGTGGATTCCGCCTTCATGGTTGAACCCACGGAAACCGAATCCAAGGAAGACATCGACCATTTCATCAATGCTGTGAAAGCCATTGCCCAGGATGCCC
>JAKSBM010000573.1 GCA_022361135.1 Desulfobacterales bacterium
ACCGCTTTTCCCGAATATGGGCCTCGTATTCCTCCCTGAAATATTTCAGGGTGGAAAGGAAGGGATTGGGTGCGCTCTTGCCCAGGGCGCACAGGGAGCCCTCCATGGCGGTTTCGGAAAGTTCCTCCAGGGTGTCGATGTCCCCTTCCCTGCCCTCCCCTTTGGTGATCCGGGTGAGGATGGCATGCATCTGGCGCAGCCCCGCCCGGCAGGGCACGCATTTACCGCAGGATTCATCGGTGAGGAATTCAATGAAATACCGGGCCACATCCACCATGCAGGTTTCCTGGTCCATGACGATCATGCCGCCTGAGCCCATCATGGAACCGGCCTGGGTGAGTTCGTCAAAGCCCACGGGCAGATCCATGAGGTGGGCGGGGATACAGCCACCGGAGGGCCCGCCGGTCTGGACGGCCTTGAATGCCTTGCCCCCGGGAATGCCCCCCCCGATCTTATCTATGATATGGTTCAGGGGAACCCCCATGGGCACCTCCACCAGACCGGTGTTGGTGATCTTGCCCACCAGGGAGAAAATCTTGGTCCCCTTGGAGCTTTCGGTCCCCTTTTTAATGAATTCATCGGCCCCATCATTAATGATCAGGGGGACATTGGCCCAGGTTTCCACATTGTTGAGCACCGAGGGTTTGCCCCAGAGCCCCTGGATATTGGACCGGATATACTTGGGACGGGGTTCCCCCACCCGGCCCTCCAGGGCGGTCATCAAGGCGGTGGATTCCCCGCAGACAAAGGCGCCGGCCCCCATGTGGACATGGACCTTGAAATCAAATCCCGATCCCAGGATATTTTCCCCCAGCAGGCCAAAGGCCTGGGCCTGTTGAATGGCCAGTTTGATGTTTTCCACGGCCAGGGGATATTCCTGGCGCACGTAGAAATAACCCTCCTGGGCCCCCACGGTATAGCCGCCGATGATCAGCCCCTCCAGGATGGAATGGGGATTGCCCTCCAAAAGGGCCCGGTCCATGAAGGCGCCGGGATCCCCCTCGTCGGCATTGACGATGACATATTTCGTGGGCTCCGG
>JAKSBM010000148.1 GCA_022361135.1 Desulfobacterales bacterium
CCTCGGTGACCACCTTGTGCTTGTTGTAATACCCGTGGAAGGCCTGGGCCAGGGTCATCAGGTAATTAAAAATCACATGGGGGTGGAGCTGCTGGGCGCTCTTTTCCACATTTTCCCTGAAGGCGGCCAGGATCTTCAACAATTTGATCTCTTCGGCTTCCACCAGGCGATCCAGGTTCATGCCGGCCTGGAAGTCAACGGCATCGATGAGGCCGGCTTCCTTGGCCTTGCCCAGGATTCCGGCGATGCGGGCATGGACATATTGAACATAATAGACCGGGTTTTCAGAGGACTTCTGCTTGGCCAGATCCAGGTCAAAATCCAGTCCGGAATCGTAACTCCGGCTCAGGAACATGAACCGGGCGGCATCCTTGCCCACTTCGTCCACAATATCCTTCAGGGTAACGAATTCCCCGGCACGGGTGGACATCTGAACCAGCTTGCCGCCCCGAAGCAGGGTCACCAACTGGACCAGGATGACCTGGAATTGATCCCGGTCATGGCCCGTGGCTTCAACGGAGGCTTTAATCCGGTTGATGTATCCGTGGTGGTCTGCACCCCAGACATCAATGACCCGGTCAAATCCCCGTTCGTATTTTTCCTTGTGATAGGCAATATCCGAAGCAAAATAGGTGGTCAGCCCGTTGTTACGGACAACAACCCGATCCTTTTCATCTCCGTAGGCTTCGGTGTTAAACCAGAGAGCACCGTCTTTTTCGTAGATCTGCCCCTTGTCCTTGAAATGGGCAATGGCATCCTGGACCCGGTTGGAATCGTAAAGGCTCTGTTCGCTGAACCAATTGTCGAATTCCACGCCGAATTCCTTGAGGTCGGCCTTGATCCCTTCCAGAATAAGACCGGCGGCAAAGCGTGCACAGGTCTGAATCCCTTCGGTGTCATCGGACTTGGGAAAGTCCGGCCCTTCCTTTTCCAGGATCAGCTGGGCCAGATCCTTTATATATGCGCCCTTGTAACAATCATCGGGAAATTCAATTTCCGCCCCGGTCATTTCCTGGAGCCGGAGCCAGACCGAGGTGCCCAGGGTGCGAATCTGCCGCCCTGAATCGTTGATGTAATATTCCTTCTGGACGTCATAACCGGCAAAGGAGAGGATGTTGCCGGTGGCATCGCCCACGGCGGCTCCCCTGCCGTGGCCCACATGGAGGGGGCCCGTGGGATTGGCGCTGACAAATTCCACCTGAACGCGCTCACCATTTCCCACAGTGGATCGGCCGTAATCGGTATCTGCCTCCAGGACCTGGTCCACCACGGGGTGCCAGGCTGCTGAAGATAAAAAGAAATTGATAAATCCGGGGCCTGCTACTTCTATTTTTTCAACATAGTCAACAGGATCAATGGCAGCAACAAGTGCCTCGGCTATCTTTCTCGGGGGCATTTTCTGGATACCGGCCGATACCATGGCAAAATTGGTTGAAAACTCGCCCTGGGCAGTATGCTTGGGCGCCTCGATATCCATATCCGGGATCTGATTTACGGGCAGACTTCCGGAATCAAACGCCTTTTGGGCCGCCTTCAGGACAAGCTCTCTGATTTTTGTTTTCATATTCGCTCTAATTTTCGTGTTCAGAAATATCTTCCGGTTTAAACTGGGGTGTATCGTCTTCCGAGTCGATTTCCTTCATCTCGTCTTCTTTGGTGTCCCCGTCCTCATCCAACAGTGCATCCAGCTCAACATCATCGTCTTCCAGGTGGAATTCTTCGTCATCGGGAAAGAATTCAATGTCGGAATACTCGATCACAATCTTTTCCATGTCATCGCTTTTGAAAAACTCGGCAGTTTCTTCGTAGAGCTTCCGAACCAAATCCGTGGGCGGGAAAAAAGTTCTGCGACGCAGCACAACACCAAAGGCATCCACACCTTCTTTATAGGCGCCCACCAGTTCTTCAAGATCATATTCCTCTTCGTGCAGGGGCATCATTACCCCGGGATCCACCTCACTGGACTCAAGAGCCGTTATCACACCGGCTTTGATTTTTCTATCAAATCGTATTTTCTGTCTCATTCCATTTCTCCTGTTATATGGTTAACCTGAAACTTTTTAATATAGCTCAACTGCATCCCCTGTCAACCAGAAGATGTTTTTTAAAACTCCAAATTTGGTGTTGACCTTTGAGCAAATGTAATGATATAACACCCTGGTTGTTTCGGAGGAGTGGCCGAGCGGTTGAAGGCG
>JAKSBM010000193.1 GCA_022361135.1 Desulfobacterales bacterium
AGCTCAAACTACCGGAAAGCCAGATCCAGGAAATCTACCTGGGAACCATTGTCCACGATGTGGGAAAAATCGGCATCAAGGACGACATCCTCAACAAAAAAGGTCCCCTCACGGCCGAGGAATATACCCATATCCAGGAACATCCCGTCATCGGAAAAAACCTTTTGTCCCAATTAAAAATCGCGCCCGTGGCCGTGAATATCACCTATTACCACCAGGAACGCTGGGACGGTTCGGGCTATCCCACGGGAATGCGGGGCAAGGCCATCCCCCAGGAGGCCCGCATCGCCGCCATTGCCGATTTCTGGGACGCCATCACCACGGACAGACCCTACCGGGAGGCCATGCCCCTGGTGGAGGCCCTGGCCGTGATCAAGGCCCAGCGGGGCAAAGGATTGGATCCGGAACTCCTGGATATCTTCCTGGACCCGGGGGACCGGATTTTCATGCGCTACCTCCCCCCGGAAAAACGCAGCCCCTTGGAATAACCCGGCCCTCCAAGGCCATGGACGCCCAAGGCATTCTCCTTCCCTGTGCCCGGAAAAATTACCCGGGCCCATTCCCGCCCTTGGGTTGCAATGGCTGAATTTCGATGGTGGAAAATCTAGGGAAAAACGAAATGAAGGATCAGGGCTGCCGGGACTGGCAGATGTAGAAAATCCCAGTGCCCAGCACCATTAAGGCGCCGGCCAGGACAAAGGCATGGTGGAGGGCCAGGGCATCCATGGCAATGCCGGCGGCCAGGGAACCGGTGAGCATGCCCAGGCTGTGGGCCACGGTCATCACGGACATCACCGTTCCCATGGCCCCCTTGGCCTCTCCATAGATCACTGCCAGGGCCGTCACTGCGGGCATGCCGATTCCCCCACCGATGCCGAAGACAGAGACCCCCATCAACAAACCGACAAAGGTATGGGATTTGAAGATCACCCCCATGCCCAAGGCAGCCACAATCCCCCCCACAAAGCCCATGCGACGCTTATCGGCCCGATCGGCCAGGTAACCCATGGGCAATTGAAGCAGACCGGAAATAAAGACCCCCAGCATGACCAGAAAGCCAATCTGGGTACCGGTGAGGCCAAAGGCCTGGTCGGCATACAAGGGGAGGAAACACCAGATGGTGCCGATGCATGCGGTGTAAACATAGCGAAAACTCAAAAGTCCCCGGAAGCCCCAATCCCCCATGAGGGTTTTCCAGGGCAATTCCACCCGTTCCCCCCGGGGAATCCCCTCCTGGGACGGGGGGGGCAGGAAGACCAGGCAAAGGCCAAAGGCCAGAAGGGACAATCCCCCCATGCAGAAAAAGGCCGCATCCATGGACCAGAGATCCAAAATGCTGCCCCCCAGCAAGGGGCCCAGGCTGAGGCTGAGGAACATGGAGAGGTTAAACAATCCCATGGAATATCCCTCGGTGCCCTCGGGGGTGATTTCCCCCACATAGGCCTGGACCACGGGCATGATCATGGCCGAACCCATGCCCTGGAAAAAACGGGCCAAAATCAGGGTTTCCACCCGGGAGGAAAAGACAAAGGCCAGGGAAATCAAGCCATAGATCAAAAGGCCGGCCAGGATAAAGGGCTTGCGCCCCCGGCGGTCGGACATGCGGCCGAAGACCGGTAAAAGACAGGTCCGGGAAAGGGAAAAGGCCCCGAAGATCAAAGCCACGTAAATGCCAGCCGCCCCCATGTCATGGGCATAGATGGGGAGCAGGGGCACCACGATCCCCACCCCGGTGATGGTGGCAAAGATAATAAAAAAGAGGGTCATGAAGACCCCCTTTTGTTCCGATGGAATGATTTTAAGGCCGGTGCGCCCCATGGCATTCACCAAATGGGACACCGGCTCTTTAATGGCATAGAATAAATCCATGGTTCAGGGGCCTCAGGCCAGGCACTCCTTCAACTGGATGATGAACCGGCTCTTGGTGGCAAAATCCCCCTTGCGGTAATTGGCATGGGTGAGGTAGAGAAATCGCTCGGCCCGGGTCATGGCCACGTACATGAGGCGCCGTTCCTCTGCCAGGGCCTTTTCCCCGTCATCGATGGAGCGCCAATGGGGGAAAAGCCGTTCTTCACAGCCCACAATGAAAACCGTATCAAACTCCAGCCCCTTGGCCGAATGGATGGTGAGCAGGGCCACGCCGTCTTCATCCTGGTCCTGGTCTTCCTTTTCCTTGTCCTCCCGGATGAGGGCGGCCTCCTCCAGGTATTCCAACAGGGTATCCTTGGCCCGGGCCGTGTAGATCAACTGCTCGATGTTTTCCTTCTTGGCCACAAACTCCGTGCCGGTCTTACACTTTTTCTCCAGATAATCGTGATATCCGGTGCGGGCCAAAACCTCCTCAATGGCCATGGCCGGGGCCATATCCCGGATGTCGTCCAGGATTTCCAGCACCTCGGTGAGGTTCTTGTGAATCTTGGGGGTGAGCAACCGGTCCCGGACCATGGTCCGGGCTGCATCCTGGAGGCTTCCCCCCTTTTCACGGATGGCGGCCATTTTCTTGATCATGGAGGGACCGATGCCCCGTTTGGGGGTATTGACCACCCGTTCAAAGCTGAGGTCGTCACCGGGGAAAAGGGCCGCAGATAAATAGGAATTCACGTCCAGGATTTCCATGCGCTCGAAAAAGCCCTGGGCCCCCATGAGGCGGTAGGGTACCCGGAAGGCCCGGAATATTTTTTCAAAGGGCAGGGAACAGAACTTGGTCCGGTAGACCACGGCCATCTTATTATAGGGGATGCCGGCCCCGTTTCGGTGCATGGCCTTGATGCGCTTGGCCACCCATTCGGCCTCGTGGGCATCGGACATGAAATCATAGATTTCCACCACCCCGCCCTTTTTATTGGAAAAGCATCGCTTGTCCATCTTGTCCGGATTGTAGTCGATCATATCGTTGGCGGCCTGGACAATTTCATCGGCGGATCGGTAATTCTCCTCCAGCCGGAAAATCTTGGCATCCTCGTATTTTTCAGGAAAGCTCAAGAAATGATTGACGTTGGATCCCCGGAACCCGTAAACCGCCTGCCAGTCATCCCCCACACAGAAGAGATTCCGGTGGCTGCCCAGGAGCAGATTGGTCAAATCCTCCTGGAGGTTGTTGGAATCCTGGTATTCGTCCACCAGGATATAGCTGAAATATCCCCGGTACCATTCCCGGATTTCTTCATTGTCCCGGAGCAGGTCCCGGGTCTTGAGCAGGATATTGTCAAAATCCACGCTGTTCATCTCGGCCAGCCGCGCCTCATATTGGTCAAAAATATCCTGGATCTTAATATTGTAAAAGGAGGGCTTAAGATCAAAATACCGACCGGGATCCCCGAAGTTCTTGGCCCGGGAAATGGTGGACAAAATCCGGTTGGCAAATTTTTTCTCTATGTTGTTTTTCACACAGAGTTCTTTGACCAATTTATCCTGCTGGTACACGGACATGATCTGGAGGGGTGCGGCATAGCCCATGACATGGCAATGTTTTTTCAATATCATCAAACAGGCGGAATGGTAGGTCCTCACCCATTCGAAATTCTCCGGGCCCATGCCCATCATCTCCACCAAACGCCCCTTCATCTCCTGGGCCGCCTTATTGGTAAAGGTAATGGCAAGGATTCGTTTGGGATTATGGCCAATGGCCGCCAAATGGGAAAATTTGGCGGTGAGGGTACGGGTTTTACCGGAACCGGCTCCCGCGACAACCAGTGCCGGGGAGCCGGTATGATATACGGCGTCCTGCTGTTGGGGGGATAATTGCATGGGCATTGGGCAATGGATTAAGACTGCCCCATCTCCTCTATGATTTTTTCAAGGGTGGTTTCAATTTCATTACGGATTTCATCCAGGCGGGGCTGGCTCAATGCTTCAAACCGAAGCACCAGGGCCGGTTGGGTATTGGAGGCACGAACCAGGCCCCAGCCGTCGTCATATAACGCCCGGAGTCCATCGATGTCAATAACCTTTTGTTTGGCCTTAAAATGGGCCACAATCTTCTCCACCACCTTAAATTTAATCTCGTCGGGGCACTCCACCCGGATCTCCGGGGTGGTGAAGGTTTTGGGCAAATCGGCGATGAGTTCATCCACGCCTTTGCCCGTGTCGGCCATGATTTCCAAAAGCCTGCAGGAGGCATACAGGGCATCGTCAAATCCCAGGTATCGATCCTTGAAAAACATATGCCCGCTCATCTCTCCGGCCAGGGCCGCATCCTCTTCCTTCATCTTTTGTTTGATCAAGGAATGGCCCGTCCGCCACATGATGGCCCGTCCACCCTTTTCCTCGATGTCGTTGTACATGACCATGGAACATTTCACCTCGGAGATAAAGGTGGCCCCGGGATCCCGGGACAAAATTTCCCGGGCAAAGATCAC
>JAKSBM010000812.1 GCA_022361135.1 Desulfobacterales bacterium
GGCCAGGGCAATCCTGATTTTATTCATACCTTGAAATTGGCAGAGATTTTGAAGACCCGGGTTGCGGGCAGGTTCAGGATCTCGGCCACTCCGGTTTTCTTTGAAATATCTTTGAGGTTATTTTCTATTTTTTCTACGGAATCTGCAATGAAGGTGAACCAGACATTGAATTCCTCATGGTCCCTTCTGTAATTATGTGTGACGCCCGTGTATGCATTGACGCATTCCTTGAATTCTTCAATCTTGTTTTCGGGCACCTTGGCTGCACAGAGCGTGGAATGATATCCCAGTTTGTCCGGACTAAAATTTCCGCCGATTCTCCGGATCAACAGATTATCCTTCATTTCCCGGATGCGCTGGATCAAGTCGGATTCTTCAAGGCCCAGGCGGTTGGCAATCACTTTATAGGGCCGGGCATCAATGGGAAAGTTCATTTGGATGTTGTTGAGGATCTCTTTGTTGGTGCTGTCAAGGTCTGTCATGGTGAGCTCCTGGATGGTTTGGGGTGGTGCTGGAGACAACAAAGGCCCTGCTGCGAACAACAGGGCCTCTATTATTTAATCGAATTCGGATGTGTAAGATCTATACACAACCAGTCGGTTTCGGAAGACCGGCCATCTTACAAGCTCCCTTGCCGGGGCCAGAGGGGAACAGCTCGTAGATGTGTTTCAGTTTGAACTTGGTCAGTTTGGACAGTACACGAACCATGGGAGCGATACCGTTCTTTTCGTAGTAGTCCTGCAGAACCTTAACCAGCTGCCAGTGCTCGTCGGTCATTTCTTCGATGCCTTCCTGGCCTTTAACGTAGTCTACCCATTCTTCGCAGTAAGTATTGTAGTCGAGCAGGAAACCGTCTTCATCAATTTCAAAGGTTTTCCCATTAAATTCGATTGTTGCCATTTAAAGTGTCCTCCTGTAAAAAGTTTTTTTTGCTATCCATTAAGACTTACAGTCTTAGCTTTCAACGTATCGCAACAATAATTGAAAACTTAACATATCCCAGGGATGTATACTTGTCAACAAAGAATACTATTCCTAAGTTGAAAAAAGTAACATCCCTGGAAAGCCCCGTGGATTAATACTCTTTGGGGGTTTGGTTGATCTCTTCAAGGGTAAAAACCGGGCCGTCTTTGCAGACCAGTTCTTTACCTATATTACAGCGGCCGCACATGCCGATTCCGCATTTCATTCTGTTTTCCAGGGACATGATGATCTGGTCGGGTTTGTACCCCAGCTTCACCAGTGAGGGCTGGGTAAACTTGATCATGATGGGTGGGCCACAGATGATGGCGTAGGTGTCGGCGTCGGCTTCCGGGGCATTGTCTTCCACGATCTGGGGAACAAATCCGGTGTGGTATTTCCAATCCGGATCGTCCGTTGAGTCAACGGTGATGTGCATATTGATGTCATCCCGTTTTTCCCACTCATAGAGTTCTTCCCTGTAA
>JAKSBM010000359.1 GCA_022361135.1 Desulfobacterales bacterium
ACATGGCTCAACCCCCGGCAAAGGGGGTCGTAGATCAGGATCACAAACGCCTCCCCAGGGCCGGTGCCGACCATGTGAACAAAATAATGTATGGAATTACGTTTTTTTCCACGGTGCGAAATAATTAAGAATATATGATTTTTCCAGGCGCCGATGGGGGAGGAATGGGCAGGCAACAGGGCACCAAGGACATGATTGTCATCATATCATTTTTTGGTTGCCCTTGCCCAGCCTGGAGATTTTTCGGGGTGGATTTATCAGGTCAGGGGACGGACCCAGTCCCGGATGGCTCCGGTTTCTGCGGCGTACATGAAGATGTCCCCCAGCCGTTTGCATTGGTCGGTGGTCTGGTTCCATGCCCCCATGCGTCGGGTGTCCCGGCCCAGGAAGCGGCCAAAGTCCTTGCGGTCCGGGATCTGGCCCAGGGGCAGGTCGGCAACGAATTCCGGTGAGGGGGCCAGGATCAGCATCTGGTCGGTGAGGGGCCGGCCGGCCCGCTTTCCGTGTTGACCCTTGTCAAACCAGCCCGGGGTGATTTCCGGGTAGAAATGGGGATAGAGGATGATTCCGCTTTTCTCCACCAGGGGCAGGGCGGGGTGGTAGTCCAGAATCCCCCCGTCCCGGTAGGTACCGGCCGGGGCGCCCGGGATGTTTTTGATTCCTTCCATGTACAGGGGAATGGCCCCCGAGGCCATGAGGGCCGGGGAAAAATTATCCCGGGTCAGGGGGACAAAGCGGGTGGGGAAATCGTCCACATCCATGAGATGGGTGTCGTAATCCGGGTGGTGGAAGATGACCCGTTCAAAGCAGGCCCGTTGTTTCTTCCGCCCCAGCCGGTTCAGCCCCATGGCCGTGGCCACCCCCAGACCCTGGAGGGGGAGGAAGTCCGAGTTCAATGGGCCCCGGCAGCGTACCGTGCCAAATCCCATGCGGAGCAAGGGATTGGAAAGGATTTCATCCACGGCCGGTTTGGGGAAAAGCTGGTTGAGGATGATCCAGGACTGTTCCATGATTTCACTGGGCGAAGGGCGACCGGTGTAGTGCTGGCGGATATAGGCGGTTTTGAGTAAATCCAGGGCCCGGGCCGGATTGCTCCGGGCGGCGGCTGCCAGTTTCCAGGCACCGATGGAGGTTCCGAAAAGGTGAAGGGGGGCTTTCCTCGGGGCCAGCCATTGGTCGAAAATGATGCGGTCCAGGCCGTATATGCTCAGCCATTTGGCGGCACCGCTGGCCCCCATGACCAGGGCGATGTCTTCGGGGGAGAGCCCCCTTTCCCGGATGTGTTCCAGGGCGGTTTTTCCGGCCAAAAACAGGAGGTCCCGGGGCGGGGTGGAATGTCTGAATGTAGATGTCATAGGTTTACCTCTGGATAAGGGATCGGGGCCCACCATAACACGGGGTCTTTTTGGAATCAACGCATTGGTATTATATCTAATCCAATGGGGGAGAATTTCGGTTTCATGGTTGAATTACTTGCTTTTTTTGTCCAATGGGGTATTTTCCCATGAGCGAAATAAATGGGGTATTTTGCGCTGTGTCTCTAATCTGGTTCTGTTATTACTCAAGGAGGTTCTATGTCGAATATCGGATTTGGAAAAAAATTGTACCTGGGCTCATTGGGTACCATCGTGATGACCATTCTCATCATGGCGGTGATGAACTTTTACCAGACCAAGGCGCGGTTCCAGGAAAGCGGAGAGGCGGGTATTAACAGCGTTTCCGAAGTTCTTTTGAAAACCATCCAGGCCCAGCATGGCCTGCAGCAGGATAAAATGGAGTCCGACCTGGGCATGCTTATGTCCGAGTGCGCCGGCCGGGGCAAGGTGCTCATGGTGGAGTCCAAAACATTGGCGCTTGAAGCCCAGGATGTTTCCGGGGGCGGTCGCAAGTCCCTGACCCTGCCCAAGATTATCTTCGGGCTGGAATTTGTCACCGGGGATTTCAAGATTGTGGACAAGGTGGGACAGTTTTCCAAATCTGAAATTTCCATCCACCAGATTTTTGACAATAAATTGGTTAAGGTTTCCACCAGCAATACCGACGGCGGAGGCGAACGTCAATTGGGCCAGTATTACGCCTCGGCCAGCCCGGCCTTCCAGGCCGTGACTTCGGATACCCCCTACCAGGCCCTGGCCGGTGCGGGTAAGGACAAGGTCATCTCCCGGTTTGTTCCCTTTAAGGAGGTCATGGACAACCAGGTGGTGGGGGCCTATGGGATCACCACCCAGGTTTTAACCCCGGAATTGGAGTCCCTGGTGAAGAATGTCCGGGTCAACGGCAAGGGGCTTTCCTTTATCTGCGACGGCACTGGCACCATCCTGGTCCACCCGGACAAGGGGCAGGTGGGGCGGAATGTGACTGAATACGACCGGGGTAAGGGGATCCTGGAAACCCAGTCCGGTTTGATTTCCTATGGGGCGGGGGAGCGGAATTATTCTGCCTTTGTGAATTATTTTGAACCCTGGGATCTCTATTTTGTGGTGGCGGTGTCCCAGGCCGAGCTCATGGCCGGCATCAATCGCCAGATTTTCACCAGCGCCGGACTCAGTGGTCTCATGGCCCTGGTTTTGGGCTGTGTGGTCATTGGGTTGATGAACCGTCAGCTCATGAAAAATATGAATGCCATGGCCACCCTGGCCCGGGAAGTGGCCGGGGGGAACTTTCGCCATAGTTTTGAATATAAGGCCAAGGATGCCATCCAGGAAACCGTGACCTCCATGAATGAAATGGTGGGGGATTTGGGGGGGATGATCCAGAATCTCAACCAGGGTGTGGATACCCTGAGTACGGCCTCGGGGGAGTTGGGGCAGATTTCAGACGACATGGGCGGGGGGGCTGAGACCGCCGTGGTCCGTGTGAATACCGTGGCTTCGGCCGCCGAGGAAATGAGTGCCAACATGGATTCCGTGGCCGCGGCCATGGAGCAGGCCTCCACCAATGTGGAGCAAGTGGCCCTTTCCACCCAGGATATGCAGGCGGGGTTGAGCCAGGTGGCCCAGAATTCGGCCAAGACCCGGGACATCACCAGCCAGGCCGTGGAGCAGGCTCACATGGCCTCCCAGCGGGTGGAAAAGCTGGGCCGGGCCGCCGAAGAGGTGAACAAGGTCACCGACACCATCACCCATATTTCTTCCCAGACCGATTTGCTGGCCCTGAATGCCACCATTGAAGCGGCCCGGGCCGGCCAGGCCGGTAAGGGCTTTGCCGTGGTGGCCGGGGAAATCAAGGAATTGTCCGCCCAGACCGCCGGGGCCACCGAGGACATCGGCCGGAATATCCAGGAAATCCAGGCCCAGATCCGGGGGGCCGTTACCCAGATCCAGGATATTTCAGACATTATCCAGGAAATTGATAAATACGTGACCGAATCGGATCAGGCCATCGAGGCCCAGGGGGAAACCACCCGGGTCATGGCCGACAACATCAATGAAATTTCTTCGGGGATCATGGAGGTGAATGAAAATGTTTCCCAGAGTTCCCTGGTTTCCCGCCAGGTGGCCGACGACATCGGTGAGGTGCTGGAAATTTCCCGGGGCATCCATTCCCTGTCCGGGAATGTGAAGGAAAAGGCCTCGGTGGTGGGGGATGTCATGGGAAAACTCCGGGAGATGACCCGGAAGTTCAAGCTTTAATTCGGGTGCCGATCTGGTCCAGGGCCACCCGGGCAATGGCCTGGATGTCCAGGGATATGTCAACGGCGCCGGCATTGACCGCTTCCCTGGGCATGCCGTAAACCACGCAAGATGCTTCATCCTGGGCAATGGTGAAGGCTCCGGCCGTCTTCATGGCGGCCATGCCCTGTGCCCCGTCCGCCCCCATGCCCGTGAGGAGGATGCCCAGGGCATTGGCCCCGGCATATTGGGCCACGGATTGGAAAAGGACGTCCACGGCCGGTCGTTGGTGGTGGACCAGGGGGCCGTCGTGGACCCGGACCAGGTAGCGGGCCCCGCATCGTTCCAGGCTCATGTGATGATTGCCCGGGGCGATGAGGGCGGTGCCGTTGGTGATGGTATCCCCGTCCCGTGCCTCCCGGACATTGATCTGGCAGAGGTTGTCCAGCCGGTTGGCAAAGCTCCGGGTGAACTGGGCCGGCATGTGCTGGACAATGAGGATCCCCGGGGTATTGGGGGGAAATTGGGTGAGCACCTGGCGGATGGCTTCGGTGCCCCCGGTGGAGGCGCCCATGGCAATGAGTTTATGGGTGGTTTCGGCCAGGGCCCCGTCGGGCACCTTGAGGATGGTTTGGGGCGGTCTGCGACGGGGGAGAAGCCGGGCCCGGGATACGGTGTGGATGGCCCGTGCCAGATCCTGGCCCATGTTGGCCACGGAGTAGGCGGCATCGGGTTTGAGGATGACCTCCAGGGCCCCGGATTCAAAGGCTTCCATGGCCAGTCGGCTTCCCTTGGGGGTGAGGGAGGAGACCACGATGACGGGCATGGGATGGTGGTACATGAGTTTTTTTAGGAAGGTGATGCCGTCCATGCGCGGCATTTCAATGTCCAGGGTGATGACATGGGGGGACAGATGGACGATTTTATCCCGGGCCGAATAGGGGTCGGGGGCGGTGCCCACAACGGTGATCCCGGGATCCTTGGATAATTGTTGTTTCAATACCTTGCGGACGACGGCGGAGTCGTCCACGATCAATACCTTAATGGGTGCCACAGGCCGGAGACTCCGTTTCAATGGATAAATGGGCGGACATGGGGCCCTTTTCGGTGATAAAGGTGACGGTTTCATCCATTTCATCCACCCGGGGCAGGGGCTCCATGGCCGGAAGGCCCAGGCCCATGTAGTGGTCGGGGTTGAAATGGGTGAGTGCATTGCCCGCAATGATGTTCAGGGCTTCGGTGAGGGTGCCGGTGATCTGCTCCTCGGACAGGGACTCACCGGAAAGGCCCAGAAAATTGGCAGCCATGGCCTCCAGGACCCCGGGGGGCACGGCCACATGGATCTTTCCGGAAATCACCCCCTTGAAGGGAATGGCACAGCCCCGGCAGGCCGGGTCCAGATCTTCGGGGACGGGATCCCCCTCTTCCAGGTTCAGGAAGAACATGGTTTCCATGACTTCAAAAATCGAATTCTTCACCTGGGTCATCAATGCCTTCTTCATCCTCGGTCTCCCCTAAGAGTTGGTGGAGCAGATCCCTGAGTTGCTCCGGTGTAAACGGCTTTTTAATATATGCGGCCGCTCCTTTGCCCATGAATTCCTGGACCTTTTCCCGGCTGCCTTCGGTGCTGATGACCAGCACGGGGATGGCGGCCAGATGGTCCTGTTTCTTCATGGCTTCCAAGAGTTCAAGCCCGTTCATCCCGGGCATGTTGAAATCCGTGACCACAAGGTCCACGGCCTGGGCGGAAAGCACCTCCAGGGCGCTGGTCCCGTCCTGGGCTTCCAGAAAGTCTGCAGTTCCATATCCAGCCGCCCGGAAGGTCTTTTTCAGGACCCCCCGCATGGGCAGGGAATCATCGACGATTAAAACTGATAACGGCATGAATTTTTCCTTCGTTTAAAATTGGGTTACACAATTCAGACCACCTTGAGGAGGTCGTCCACTTCCTGGATCCGGCAGCTGAAATCCGCCATGACGGCGGAGATGCCTTCGGATGAAATTCCCAGATCGGTGACGGCATGGTTCTGGAATCGATAGGCCAGGCCGTCGGCCCCCACCCCGATGCCCATCATCATGCAGATGCAGTCGGCCAGATGGACCACGGCGATGTCCTTGTCCGTGATCCGGACCGGGTCGTCCATGTGGTGGTGGCGGATAATTTTGACCATCCGGGGTGAAAATTTCCAAATTTTGGCAATCATGGCCCCCAGCTCGGCATGGTCCACGCCGATGACCTGTTTTTCCGCCTCCTGGAAACTCATCTCCTCCTGGGTCACCAATTGGTTGATCTTCTGGTAGTGCTCGTGGACAAAGCGGTTGAGAATGGTCTTGCCCAGGTCCTTGAGCAGGGCCGCCGTGAACAGGGTACTCCGGTGGGGCAGATTGATGGTTTCCGCCAATTGCCGGGAGATCAGGGCCGAGGCCACGGCCGCCTTCCACAGGGTGCCCTCCATGAGGTCGTAGCCCGCATGGCCCCCGGCCATGGATTTGGCCGCCGATTTCATCAGGACCAGGTCCACGATCTGGTCCATGCCCAGGAGGGTGACGGCATCGGATATGGATTCCGCGGGCTGGCGCAGGCCGAAAAAGGCGGAGTTGCAGGTTTTCAAAATATCTGCGGTCAGGGAGGGATCATATTGAATCACCCGGGCGATCTCCCCCATGTCCGTGTCGTCCTGGTCGGTCATTTCCAGGACCCGGTGGACCACGGCCGGCATGGGTTGGAGCGCCTTGATATCTGAAATCAATACCTGGATTGATGTCATATCTTTGCCTCCGGCTGCCCCGATGTCTTCATGTAAACGTCCCCGCTGTTGATTTCCAGGCGGACGGTGCGGTTCACGTTTCCCCCCACATCCTGGTGGTTGATGATGACATTGTTGCGGAAAAACATTTTCTTCAGGGCGGTGTAATTGCGTTTGCCGATGTTGAAAAACCCCTTTTGATCCAGGATTTCAGCCCCGCCGGCAATGATAATCTTCATGCGTTGCTTTTTCCCCCCATAGGTATAGGTCTGGCGGAAGAGCATGGGGATGCCGGTATCGGCAAACATAAAGGGTTTGGCCTGGGCCTTTTGCCGGTCAATGGTGGAATCGGGCAGCATGTAATGGAGAATCCCTCCGGCCTTGGCCACGGGGTCGTAGATGACTACGCCAATGCAGGACCCCAGGGAATAGGTGATGATGGAATCATTGGGGTCGTTGCTGATTTTCATATCGGCGACACCGACGATGTGTTTCACGATCGTCTCCTCACGAATTAAAAGTAAAGCCTCTGTTATGGACAGGCATGAAGGGAAATGGAGCCTGGGTTTGCTTCATGGGAAGGGAAAGAAATGTGCCACGGAATCGGGAATGTGGTGAAGGTATAAAAGTATGATACGTGATGGACCCGCTTAAAGTCAAGCCGTCTTGGTCGGGCGGGGGAAGGGGGCTGGAAAAGGCGGCTGCCGCGGCGGTTATGACGGCCCGGTGCCGGGGAAAACCCATTGAAAAAGGCTGGGGAATGGTTTAATTAGGGGCTGTTTTTCAACGGAACCATTTAATTCGAGGGCCCATGGCATCCCAGGCAAATAGACAGGTTTTATTCACCCTGATTTTCGTTATCTTTCTTTCGGGCATCTGCCAGGGGATGTTGCTGCCCCTCTTGTCCATCATGCTGGAGGAGCGGGGGGTCTCCGCCGGGCTCAATGGATTGAACGGATCCGCACCCTACCTGGGTATTTTGGTGGGGGCGCCTTTCATGGAGCGGGCCCTTTACCGATTTGGGTTCCGTCCCCTGTTGCTCACCGGCACCCTGGTGATGACGGCGGCGGTCTTGATTCTTCCCCATACCTTTTCCTTCTGGAGCTGGATGGGGCTGCGCTTTCTCATTGGCCTGGCCTCCCACGCCTTCCATTACGGGGCCGTGGTCTGGATGATCCTCATTGCCCCGGACCACAAGCGGGGCCGTTACCTGTCCATCTATGGATTTTCCGTGGGCCTGGGCTTTGCCCTGGGGCCCTTTTTGTCCAATCTGCGGAATATTTCCCTGATGCTGCCCTTTGGCCTCACTGCGGGGCTTACCCTTTTCAGTGCCCTTCTGGTCTATTGCCTCAAGTCCGTCCCCGCGGCCGGGGACGATGGAAAACCCCCGGAATCCTCGCTGTCCAAGCGGGCCACCCAGGTGTTGGCCCTGGCCTGGTTTGCCCTTTTGCCCGGCCTGGGATACGGGATCATGGAATCGGCCATTTCCGCCAGTTATCCCATTTTCCTTTCCCGCATGGGATTGGGGGGCGCCCGGACCTCCTTGATTCTCTTTGTCTTTTTCACGGCCGGTCTGATCACCCAATTGCCCCTGGGCCGTTTGTCCGACGGTCTGGGCCGGAGGCGGTTGCTCATCCTCCTTACCCTGGTGGGCGCATCGGCCTTCCTGGGATCGGCCCTGGCCCCGGTGGCCCTGTATCCCCTGGTCATCTGCCTGGCCCTGGCCGGGGGCGCCCTGGGCTCCTCCTATTCCCTGGGATTGACCTATGTGGCCGATTCCATTCCCAAGTCCCTTTTGCCCACGGGCAATGCCCTGAGTAGTGTGAGCTTTGGCATCGGCAGCCTCATGGGGCCCTTCATGGGGGGGAATTTCATCCAGCATTTGCCGGGATTGAATATCGGTTGGATGCTCACCCTGGTCTATGCCCTGATTCTCTGTGGATTGGTGCTGGGATCTCCCGCCCGGAAGGCCGGGGCCTGATCCATTGGCAATTGTCTTTTCTTCGGCATTGCCTTAGGATGGAAGGATGGCGGTTACCCATTCATTCCAAGGAGATACCGTGTCCGGACTTATTTCAGCATGCCTGGCCCTGTTGGGGGCCTATCTCATCCACGTGGGGCTCATGGACCCCCGTGTGGGGCGGGATATCGTGGGCAAAAGCACGGCATTCCAGGCCTGGGTCATGGAGGCCTTTCCCCGGGTTTACCGGGTCATGTCCCTGGCCATGGCCTGGATCGGGGCCTTTTTCATCCTCCTGGCCCTGGCCAATATCCTGGGGATCATCGACCTGCGCAACCCCTGCGATTGATTCCCCTTTTCAATTGTAATGCCTTGCTTCTTGGGTTTTATCCGGCCAGGGTGAAATCGGGGATCCGGGGGGGATCGTCATGGGTCCGGACCATGGCAATGGCCTCCTCCGGGCAGGCCGAAACACAGAGGCCGCAGCCCAGGCAGGCCGAGGTCTCGGTTTCCAGCTCCCCGGCCGATGTGATGCGGCGGGCCTGGAAGGGGCAACGATCCAGGCAGGCCCCGCATGCGGTGCAGTCCAGGGCCCGGGTTTCCGCCCGGAAATCCGACCGGGCCATGATCCTGTTCTTTCCCATTTCCCGGATGATTTGAAAATCGTGGCAGCAACAGGAACAACAGGAGCAGAGGGCAAAGATTTCCTGGTCGGGTTTGTAGAGGGTCAGGTGGACCAGCCCGGCCTGGTTGGCGATTTTCAGGATTTCCCGGGCCTGGTCCAGGTCCACCTCCCGGGCGTTGCCCTTTTTCATGAAGTATTGTGCACTCTGGTTGAGGAGAAAACAGACCTCCCGGGGATGGTCGCAGCGTTGGTAGCGGCTGCGGCATTCACAGTCCTGGACGGCGACGGTGTCTGCTTGGGAAAGGATCTCCAGGGCCTGCTCCCCGGGCATGACCCATTCCCGGGCCTCCAGGGATTCGGCCACGGGCACCACACGGGACGCATAGCGAATGCCGCCCTTGCCCATCCATTTGTCATATTGATCCACTTTTTTCTTCAGGTAGTTATCCATGGTTCCTCCTCCGGTGTCAGCGTTGGTGAAATTGGGGTCGGACCTTCAACCCATATCAGATCCCCGGGCCCTTGTCATGGGGTCCGGTGCCCAAGGGCTTGATTTTTGGAGGAAATGGGCGGCGGTGTGCCCAACCTGTGCATGGGCAAGGATCTTTGCTATGATGACGCCGTGGGACCACGCCGGGTCCGTATCCTGCCTTTGGGGCAGGGCAATTCCATAACAGCGAAGGAAGTCGGTTTACATGGGACGATTTGGCCGTAATATTTTATTCAACCAGGCGGGGTTTGTGGTCTCCGCCCTGGCGGCCTTTATCATGGCCCCCATCACCGTGGCCCACCTGGGGGATGAATTCTATGGGATCTGGTCCCTGCTCATGTCCTTTGCCGGCCACTACGGCCTGTTGACCCTGGGGCTCCAGAGCGCCCTGTCCCGGTATCTGACCTATTCCATTGCCCAGGGGGATACCCGGGCCATGAACAGCTATTTCAATACGGCCCTGGCCGTGCTGCTGGTGTCCGGGGCCGCGGCCCTGGGGCTGGGAACCGGTCTGGCCTATGCCTTGGATGCCCTCTTTGTCATCCCCGGGCACGGGTTGGAAGAGGCCCGCATGGCCTGTATCCTCATTGCCTTGACCGCCGGGACCACCTTTGCCTTTGCCCCCTTCCAGGGCATGCTGGTGGGGGGGCGGCGGTATGGCTTGGTCAATGCCCTGGCCGTGGGGGCCACCCTGGTTCGTTCCATTGGGGTCTATCTATTGCTCATCCACGGCTACGGCCTGGTCCAGCTGGCCCTGGCCAACCTGGGGGTGACCCTGGGCATGGGGTTGATCCAGGTGATCCTGGTCCATTTCATTTATGGAGATCTTCATTTCAGCCCCGGGGCCGTGACCCGGTCGGGGTTCCGGGATCTCATGCAATTTGGCATGAAAACCTTTGTGGTGAATATTTCCACCCTTTTGATCTACCAATGCGACCTCTTTGTCATCGGTGCGTTCCTGCCCCCGGAGCGGGTGACGGTTTATAGCCTGGGCCTGACCCTGGTGACCTATTTCATCCAATTGATTACGGCCAGTGTCTCCGTCATGACCACCCACTTGGTTGCCGTCTATGCCCGGGAGGAGTTGGCCGGAATCCGGAATCTTTTCCTTCCCCTGTCTGCCTTCCTCCACATGGCCGGGGGCCTTGTGGTGGCCGGTTGCCTCGTGTTCGGCCCCCTGTTTTATTCCCTGTGGATCGGAACGGGATATGGGGAATCCGCCTGGATCATGGGGGTGCTCATGGTCCCCCAGTTTTTCTTCACCGGCACCCGGATCTGCACCAGCCTTTTCATTGCCACGGATACCATCGGGCCCATGGCCAAATTTTCATTGGCCGAGGGGCTGGCCAATGTGATCCTCAGCCTGGCCCTGGTCAAACCCCTGGGCCTCATGGGCGTTGCTTTGGGAACCCTGATTCCCAGTCTGGTGAATAGTTTGATCATCCTCCCGGGCCTGGCATTGGGCCAGTTGAAATTGTCCTGGCCCTCCTATTGGATCCGTTCCCTGCTGCCCGGCCTATGGGTGGCCGGGGCGGCCGCCCTGGGCGGCCATGTTTTCCTGACCCTGGTCCCGGTCCAGGGCTGGGCCGGGTTCGGCCTGGGCGTGGTCTTCACCAGTCTGGTGGCCGGCCTGGCCATTTGGGGGGTATTGAAAATCTATGGTATCCCGGTGAAGGCGATGGTCAACCAATTGACCTGATTCCTTGGACGGTCGGTTCCCGGCCGGTGTTTTCTTTCCTTAAAAATCAAATCAACAATCGATTTCTCCCCATGGTGGCCCGGTGCCCTTGGCCTTGGGTGGGGGAGTCCCTGTGAATATTCCGGATTAGAAGGTGTGAACCGATCCCGGGGTCAAGGCTTCCAGTCGATCCCCCAGCTGTTCGGCCAGGATCTCCTGTCCGGTTTGACCGGTGCAATGTCCGGTGATGATCCGGGGA
>JAKSBM010000832.1 GCA_022361135.1 Desulfobacterales bacterium
ATGACCTTGGTGAGCATGATCACCCCGGCCTTGGCCACGGCATAGGCCCCATTGAAAAGGGGGGGGACTTCACCGGCACGGGAGGCGGTGTTGATGATGGCCCCCCCATTCTCCTGCATGAGGGGAACCAGGGCCTTGGAAACCCGAAACACCCCGTGGAGGTTCACATCCACGGTTTTAATCCAATCCTCTTCCCCATAGGTGTGGACCCCGTTGGGAACCCCGAATGAGGCCCCGGCATTGTTCACCAAAATATCCAACCCATTGGAAAAATCCGTCAGCCTCTCCTTCATGGTTTCAACGCTGGATGTCCGGGTCACATCCAGGGGAATGGGAATGGACCGAACCTGGAACCGATCCGCCAACTCTGCTGCAATGGATTCCATCTCCTGGCTGGTTCCCGTGGGGATATCCGTTGTGGAACTCCCGCCCAGATCCGCAATGGCCACATCTGCACCCAATTGTGCCAGTTTCCGCGCAACGGCGTAGCCAATGCCGGTTTTCTTCCCCGCCCCGGTTACCAGGGCGCACTTACCTTTCAGGGATTCTGTCATGGTCTCACTCTCCTGTATTGGATTTACTTTGAATGGACTGGATGATCTTTTCAACGCTGTAAGCATATACCTGGTCGTGGTCTTCACCGCCCAGGAGGGTTTGTTCCAATTTTTTGAACTGGAGAAGGCCGTGGAGGGTCCCCCAAAACATGAGGGCAAATTTAGCCGGATCAGACTCCTGGAAAATTCCATTATCATTGCCCTGGCTCACCACCTGCTGGATAAGGCCCAGGATCTTCTTTCCCGCCATATCCACGGCATTTTTATGGACCGGGGCAAAGAAAACCCGGGGGGCGGAAAGAAAGGAATTGATGATGGCAAAATAGGCATCCTGCTCCCGGCTGAAATCGGCGTAGGCCCGGCCGATCTGGCGTAGTTTTTCATCTTCTCCCAGGATGGGTTGGGAAACAATCTCCCGGACGATTCCATAAAGAAGTGCCAGCCCCTCCTGCTGTAGGGCAATGAAGATCTCTTCCTTATTCTTAAAATAAAAATATATGGTGCCCACGGCCAATTGGCTGGCCTTGGAGATTTTTGAAATGGACACCTGGTGAATGCCCTGGGAAAAAAGCAGGGTTCTGGCTGCATCCAGAATCTGGTTGCGCCGCATCTCTTTTTCCTGGGCCCGCCGTTCTTTAATTCCCATGGGATGGACTCCCGATGCATTGATTTTAGAATGATGATTTATTTTCGAACGCCGTTCGATAAACTTTGTTTACAAAACAAGACACCCCCTGTCAACCCCATTGCCCATAAAAAAAGGCATCTACTTTCCCCGGGGGGAAGGCAGATGCCTTGAATGGGTGGAATGGGCTTTTTGTTTATTTATCCGGGATCTATCTCACACCTATCGTTGAGACGGAGCCGGAATACGTACACGGCCAGGGCCAAGATGGGCAAGATCCACACAATGCCGATGACGGGGAAAAACAAAAAGATGACACTCCCGACCGCCACGGACAGGACCAGCAAAAGAAGGCCGATGCCGTACTGAAATGTTTTCTCCACTACGCAATGGTCATTTTTCATGGTCTTCCTCCTATTTTGGGTTTGGCCTGTGTTTTACAGGTATGACCAAAAAGTAAGGAGGGCATAACATTTGTCAACCATTGAAAATCAAAAAAACTTATTCCCCTTCTGGGATCAGGTAGTCCATGCGTTTGATGAGATCAATTCTTCGTTTGCCCTGGGTACCTGGAACCACGGCCAAATCCCCTTCCCTGTCAAAGGTCCCGGTTTCATAGGGACGCTTGGACAGGTCCTTGACGGCAAAATAAACCCTTGTTCCCGGAACCAAACGATCCGTGTCTTCTTTTTTCAAGCGGAATGGGGCCCACACCGCCTGGTAGTAGGGCCAGATTTTTTTAAATTTTCCACCGGGGTTTAAATCCATCCCCTTGAACCGTTTATCCGGGATAATGATCACCGGTGCAGCCTGGTGGTAATTGGCATTGGTAATGGGGGCAAAGGCATATTTCACCTGGTATTGGGAATGGCTGTGCTTGTTGTTTTTATACTTATCCGAAAAGCCGATTTCAAAGGAGCGTTTTCTGGGAAACCAGGTAATGGCCGGAGAATTGATGGTTTCCGAATTCTGGGGTTCGGGGTCGTGGAGGAAGGCAATCTCATCCACCCAAATGCTGTAGGGAGGAACGGCAATGCCCTCATAGGGATGGAAGGTCAAATAAAAAGCATGGAGACTGTCAAAATACGGGGTTCCCATATCCCTGACACTGTAGGACGGATGGGGATAAGCCTGGGCATTGTGATAGGCGTTGTTGTGGTTGGGATGACCGTCCACCAGAACATGGGTCCAGCCCCCGCCCTGGTTGTAGACGTCGTGGTACCAATGGCCTCCGGTACCGTTATAGGGACCGATGGTCATGGTTTTTCCGGGTTGGGGGGCATGGGGCGGTCGCCCATCATTGGCAATGGTCCCGGGCATTTTGACATAGAGGCTGAGCCGATTCATGCCCTGGGCTTTGTGGAAGGGAGTATTTCCCCTATTCATGGTATTGTTCATGAAATAAAGATAGGGGTGGCCCACCTTTTCTCCCCCCGTGGCCACGGGATTCTCCCCCCGGGCCCGCATTTTTAAATATCCATCCTTGGAATGGACGGCCAGGCCGTGTTGCCCTTTGGAATTCACCCCGCCGGTGGCCACAAATCTTAGGCTGTTCCCCCTTACGGCGGTATGGGAATCAATCTCGAGGAATCCATAGGTTTCAAAGCCCATGTGGGGATTGTTGTATGTGCAACTATAGCTTTTAAAATAATTATAAACCCCAGGCTTGTCGGGGTAATGCCTGGAATCGGCCCAGCCGGTGCCACCCCGGGAGAAAATGGCCAAGGGTTTGTACCGCCACCCGTCCGAGGCATGTTCCGGGGCCTGATCCGGCGGGGTGGGAACAAAGGCATCGAAATTGAGCCAGGTCCTGACGCCCACCTTTTCAGGGGGTCCGGCCATTGCCGGAAAGATCATTATCCCAACAACAATCCAAATCAGGATCGGGCAAATTATCCACCTGCGTTGCGGCATGAATTCCTTCCCATACTATGATTTTTGGGCCAGCCATTGTCCATGGGCGGCAATGACCTGTTCTGCAATATGCTCCCAATTCAACCGATTCCCCACCTCATCCAGGCCCGCCTGGCCCATGCAGCTCATTTTTTCCGGTTTGGAAATCAATCCATCCAGAACCCGATGGAGGGAATCCACGGATTCCTTTTCAAATAAGCAGCCGGTGATATTGTCCTGGATCAAATCATGGATATTGGGGGTATCCGGTGCCACCACCGGTTTTCCCATGGCCATATACTCGGGGATTTTCATGGGGGAGGCATAAAAGGTGGTCTTGGGGCTCACAGCCACGTCAAAGAGGGAAATGTGTGCATTGACCTGGTCATGGGGGACCCGACCGGTGATGATCACCCCCTTTTCACAGCCCTGCTGCCGGGCCAATGCCATGATCTCTTCCCGGATGGCTCCGTCCCCCACCAGGAGCAGCACAGCATGGGGGTGGGTTTCATGGATTCGGGCAAAGGCATTGACCAAAAGATCGATACCATGCCAGGGCCGCAATATTCCGGTAAATCCAATCACCACATTCTCCGGGGTGAGATGGTAACGGCCAAGGAGGGATTTGGATCTGGGCAGCGGATAAAAGGTATCCCGATTCACCCCATTGGGCATGACCATGATATTTTCCCCCGGCACCCCCTGCCCCTGGAGATAGATTTTCAGCGGTGTGGAAACCACAATGGTTTTATGGGCATCATGGCTGGTTTTGGCCTCCAGGTGGTGGGCCAGGCTTTTAAAATAAAGTTTTTCATCACTTTCAACATGGCGCTCATGGGCCAGGGGGGCATTGAACTCCAGAAAAACCGGAATACCCAACCATTTCCCCAGTCCCACCACGGCATAGTTGAAAATCATATACCGATCATAGATGAAATCCGGCTTAACGCGTCGAATTTGCCCATGGAGGTTCACCAGGGCCGCCAGATTATATCCCAGTTCCAGGATTTCGTAGACCGGACGGGGAATCAGCTTTTTCAGCCACTCCCCCCAGGCTGCCGGTTTGACTCCCCGGGGCTGGTTTTCCTTGGCAGCCGGGCCGGCCATTTCAACGTCATGGCCCAGTTTCCGAAAGGCAGATACCATTTCCCGGATATGGATGCCTTCGGCACCGTCCCCCAGGGTTCTATGGTGGTACAATATTTTCAATGGCATTTTCCTAAAAGAGTGTCATACAGGGATACAACTTGCCGGGCGCAATGGTCCCAGCGACGCTGATCCAAAAGACGGGCATTGGCCCTTCGATCCCTTTGCCAGGACAGGACTTCTTCCATGGCCGTTTCCATGCCCACATCATCATTGGCCACCACCCTGCCCTGGCTTCGATCCATAATCATTTCGGGCACCGCCCCCACACGGGTGGCCACACAGGGGCAGCCACAGGCCAAGGCTTCAAAAAGGACATTGGGGCTCCCCTCCCCCCGGCTGGCCAGGCAGAAGAGATCCGCCCCATTATACCAGAGTTTAAGGTCTGAATTGGGAACCTGGCCGTGGAAATGGACCCGATCTTCCACATGGGTCTGCTGGCACAATTCCTCCAACGCCCCCCCATATCGGCTTTCCGGCCCTTCCGAACCAATGATATGGAGATGCACGTCCCTGGACCCTCGTTGCCGGAGTCGTGCCAGGGCCCGAATGACACGATCAAAGCCCTTGCGATAGGTCAAGGAGCCCACGCAGAGGATGTGACACTGACGGGGGGACAGTCCAAGGGCTTCCCGGGCCTGGTCCTGGGGAATATGGTGGAATCGATCCCGATCCACCCCATTGATGATAACCTGGGTCCTTTTACCTTCAACACCGGCCTCCCGGGCCAGATCAATCAACTCCCGGCTCAGGCCGATCACCTGGTCGGCCCGCCCCAGGAAAAACCGGGTCATGAGATTGCGCAGGCTGTATTCCCTGACCCCTTTGGAAGGGTTCTTCGGATCCACAAAAATATTCAAGGCCTCCCTGCCCCTGAGGGTCACCAAAAACGGCTTTCCCAGCCACTTGGACAATAGATAACCGGCCGGCAAATCCGGATAGGTCCAATGGAGATCCATGAGATCGGCGTTGCGATACCAGGAAAAGTCCTTGCCCATCAGACTGCGCACAACAGCCCAGGCATAGGTCACCCCATCCAGGGATTTCAAAAGGCCGGGGATGATAAAATAACGGGGATGGATGACCTCAATGCCGTCAATGGTCTCTTTCCCGGGTATTTTATCAAAATTCCGATATCGATCCAGGCATTGGGCAAAGGGAAACCAGGGAATGGGATTGATCACCCGGACCTGGCAATGTTCAGCAATGGCCTTGATCCGGTTGTGAACAAAAATCCCATGGTTGGGGTATTGGGAATTGGGGTAGAGGTAGGATAAAACCAGAATTCGCCTTTGCTTCATTGCAGAGCCCTTTTCAACGCGCCGGGGATTTAAGCCAGGTCCGGCACCAGGTTTCCAGAACCAGTAATTGCCAGATGATACGATGATTGTCCCGTTTACCGCCCAGATGTTCGGCCAGGATGTTTTCCACCCCATCCCCATTGAAATAATTGCGGATCCAGGCAGAAGAATCCGTGAGTACGGCCCGGGAATAATCGGCCAATTGATTCTGGAACATCAATTTCAACGGGGTAGGGAACCCCATCTTTTTCCTGTGAATAATATTTTCAGGCAAAATACCGGCCATCATCTTTTTCAATAAAAACTTATTGGAGCCCCGATGAATTTTGTATTTCACCGGGAGGTTGGCCGCGAACTCCACCATGCGATAGTCCAGGAAGGGCACCCGGAGCTCCAGGGAAGCAGCCATGCTCATGCGGTCGGCCTTGATCAGAAGATCATCCACCAGCCAGGTTTTGGTATCAAAATAGAGCATGCGATTCAGGGAATGGGCCGAACTGTTTCTTTGGAAAAGGGCGGCCTCAAAATCACCCGCATCCCGATTCAATTCCCCAAGTTGGGCTTTGAAATCCCTGCGGTAAAGTCGATCCTTTACTTCGCCATCATAGGTTGAAATCCCCTTGTAGCGATGCTCCAGGGGCAATGCCCCCAGGGCCAGATACTTGCGGATTTTACTGCCCGGGTTGAACAGACGGCGTGAAATCCGGGACATGGCACCGGCCAGATTTCCGCCAACCAGGGCATGGTAGCGGTTAATGGCGGCCATGTATCGATAGAAATCATAGCCGGCAAAGATTTCGTCCGATCCTTCGCCGGAAAGGACCACGGTCACATGATCCCGGGCCAGCTTGGAAATGAAATAGAGGGAAATGGCCGCAGATTCCGTGACCGGTTCATCCATGTATTTCACATAATCGGGGATGAAATCCTGGAATGCCTCCGGGGTGACGAAAAATTCATGGTGGTCGGTGTGAAAGAGCTTGGCCACCTGGCGGGCATAGGGGGTTTCATTGAACCCCTTGCCCAGATCATAGGCCACGGAAAATGTTTTCAAAGGCTTTTCCAGGCGCGGGGCCAATAGGCCCACCACGGCGCTGGAGTCCAACCCACCGGAAAGAAAAACCCCAAGGGGGACATCGCTGCGGAGCCTGAGATCAATGGCGGAATTCAAAAGCTCCCGCCCCTGTTCCACATAATAGTCCAACCCCATATCCCGGGATCCGTCAAATTCAAAATCCCAATAGGACCAGCTTTCTGCCCGTCCTGAATCCACATCCACCACCATGGCATGGCCGGGCAAAAGGCGCTCCATGCCCTTGAAAAGCGAAGATGAACCCGGCACATAGCCGTAGCCCATGTAGGCATCCAATCGACTGATATCCATCTCCGGCGGCGTATCCAGAACCGCCAATATGGATTTGACCTCCGAGGCAAAGTAAAAACAATTATCCGGGGAGATATAATAGTAGAGGGGTTTGATCCCCAACCGGTCCCGGGATAAAAAAACCTGATTCCGGGTTTTGTCGTAGAGTGCGAAGGCCCACATGCCGTTGAAATGCTTCAGGCAATCCCGCCCCCATTCCCGGTATGCGGCCAAAATGACCTCTGTGTCGGTTCCGGTCTTAAAGCGGTGGCCCAATTGCTCCAGCCGGCTTCTGATTTCAAGGAAGTTATAGACCTCCCCGTTGTAGGAAATAATTTGAAGTCCGTCATGGGACGCCATGGGCTGGGCACCTGCCTGGCTCACATCAAGGATGCTCAGCCGGCGGTGGGCAAAGCCAACCCCATGGTCGGAATCATGGAAATATCCCTGGCCGTCGGGCCCCCGGTGGGGAATGGGCTCCCCCATGGCCTTAACCATTTGGGGAAGGTCGGGTTTTCCATATCCGATGACGCCTGCAATGCCGCACATTTTAGTGAATCACTCCTTTTTCACGGGCCAGGGTAAGGTAGAGGTCCTGGTATTGCCGGGCCATCTGCGCCACGGAATAGGTTTCCCTAACCTGGTTAAATCCATTTTCCACCATGGGTATGGCGGCTTGGGGCCGATCCAGGATGTCCTGGATGGCTCGCCCCAGGGCATCGGCATGGGGGGGAACCTCCACACCGGTATCTCCGTTCACAACAAAACCGGCGGCGTTGGCCGGTTGGGTGATCACAATGGGGGTACCGGCGGCGGCCGCCTCCAGCAGGGCCAGGGGAAGCCCCTCGGAATGGGAACAAAGCACAAAAAGGTCGGCCAGGGATAACAGCACTGGGATATTATCGCAGCTCCCCAGAAAGGAAACCCGGCCTTCCAAACCCAGGGAAGCGGTGATCCCCTGGAGACGCTTTTCATCCGGCCCCTCCCCTGCCAACAAAAGATGGGTGTCGGGCAACCGATCCCGGTAAAGGGCAAAGGCATTCAATAAAAGCTCAAGATTTTTCACCGGCACCAGGCGGGCCACGCACAGAAGAACCCGGGACTCCGGGGACAGGCCCAATTCCTTTTTCAGCGCGCCATGGTCTGACCTTGGGGGCAGTTCATCGGGTACGGGGATCCCATTGGGAATGACCCTTAACCCCTGTTGGGAAAAACCATCTCCCAGACAGCTTTCAAAGAGGGATTGACTGACGGTGATCCATTGATCCGTCATTTTAAACAGAACTTTTTTCTCCCATATTCTGCGCCGTTTGGAGGCCACCCGGTGACGGCTGTGCTCCGTGGTGATACAGACAGGAACCCTGGCCAAAAAAGCGGCGATCCCTGCATAGAAATGGGCGGCCTGGTTATGGGTATGGACAATATCGATTCCTTCCCTTTTGAAACGAGCTGCCAAACTCAAAATCAATTTCCAATCCAGCCCGGGCTTCCGCTTTTCACAAAAGGTTTTAAATCCCTTTCCTTCAACGCGGGGCAATAAATCCCCCGGATAATCGAGGCATCCCACCCCTATGTCAAAGCGGCTGCGGTCAAGGGATTGAATTAAATTCAAAATGCAATGTTCCAAGCCGCCAACACCCATGCTCAGGGTCAGGTGTGCTAGCTTGATCGGCGCCATTGCTGCCCTTCCACTTCCATTTTATTCTGCTCCATTTGCCGGGTCACCACCTCTCTTTCCATCAGGTAAATATAAGCCACGGCAATGCCGGAAAGCCAGTATATGGGCTCATAAAACAAGCGATTGACAAAGGTGGCGCAGACCAGCAGCCCGGTCATGCTCACCTGTACCGCATAGATATCCTCCAGAATCCATGGTCGAGGATGTCTTCGATAATATCTGGCCACCTTTCCCATGCGCCAATAAAAAAGTGCGAGAATCAGAACAAAGGGCGTGGTAACCACCAGCCCCCCTTCCCCCAGCACCTGCAGCCAGATACTATGGGCCACATGCCCCAGTTCCCCCCAATTCAACCCTTCCTTATAATATCCCATGTAATAACGGAAATTCCCCATGCCGCAGCCGGCCAGGGGCATGTTCTGGAAGGTTTCCAGGGCAAGGGACCAGGATGCAAGGCGACTTTCAGCCGAGGCCCGGTCCCGGGTGTCTGCAATTTCATCGTGGTTAAAAATCCCACCAATTCGGGACATATAATAATCGGTGACAAAGGGGGCAATGGCAATCACCATCCCCACGAATCCAATGGCGATATATTTGCGGTACTCCTTGTAAAAGAAGAAAAAGGCAACACCCTGGACGGCCAGCCCCAGAAATGCCCCCCGGGAACCGGTGATAATGATGGACATGATCATGCCAAAGGCACCAATGGCCGCTCCAATTCGGATCCAGACATTGCCCTTCATGACCCTACGGATGACAAAGGGCATCAAAAGGACCAGGGCCCCGGCAAAATGATTACTATCACTGATGACTCCGCCCCCGAAATTCTCAAACCGATAATCAAACCGGTGTCTCAAATCCCAACAGCGATACACCAGCCAGGCCGCGCTGACCACCTGGGCATCAATGAAAAGGCGGATCTTGTCCTCGGTGTCCAGAATATTGATGATGAGGATATAAAAGACGATGAACTTAAAGAACATGTTCATCTTATGGTATACAAATTCCGTATTTATGGCATTGGTGGTGCCCAAAAACATACCCGCAAGCATGGCCAACAGGAGCCAGACTTCCATGGGCCACCGACCAAACTTGGGTGTATATCTGGAATTGATGATGTAATTCAGCAGGGCCCAGATGGAAAGCATCAAGGGCAACCTCAGGGGCTCAATGATTTCAGGGGAAAGTTGCTGGGGGGTAATATGGGTAAAGAGGCTGAATGCGGCAATTCCCCAGATGGGATCCATGAAAAGGGTACCAGCAAACCCCACAAAACAAATGCCCAGGGCAAAAATTAATTTTAACATAGACCTTACTCTTGTTTGGTTATGATCCGTTGGGGCGATCTTCCCAAAAAGTGCCCCACAAGGGTAAACAATTCAAGGAAAACAAGGATGGATGAGATGAAAACACGAGGTGGCTCATTAATCCAAGCTTACCAGATTTTCCCGGACAACGAAAAAAATTTATCCAACCTTTAACGGAAAAACGACCATATATCACGCAATTGCCTCCGATTAAAGGCCAATTGCAACCCCGTATAAATCACAACTCCCGCCAGGATGGAACAGGCAAGCTTTACGGACAAGCCCAAACCCGACCAAACGTGGCCGCTTCCCACCACCACCAGGGCGACCATGGCCCCACTGCAAACCAAAAAAGGAAAAATCTGTTTCCAGACCTCATGGTAGCGAAACAGAAAATATCCCGTGG
>JAKSBM010000900.1 GCA_022361135.1 Desulfobacterales bacterium
GCGGATATGATTTTGTGATTTTACTTGCCCCAGCGTCCTCCAGAATGGAAGTCAAAGACAGCCCCTGGAACTAGGAATTGGCCCGGCAAAATGGTTTCAGGGGCGGTTTCATTTCATGGCCATTCCCAAAAATATGTTCCGAAACCATGGACGATCTTCACGATGGTTTAAACGCCTTCCAACATGGGTGACCGTCGAATTTGCCAACCACGCCCGGGGGATCAGGTGGTAGCGGACTCTTCCTCCCCCGTCATCGCCGGGTTGGGAGAAAAACCTTCCAATCAAATGGAAAAAGGCCCATTCAATGGGAACCTTATTTTGAGAATCACCATAAATGAGAATGGAATGGGGACCGGGGATGGTAAAACCAAGGGATGGATTCGGAATTCCCCGACCCGGGATCATCCTTCGGGGGAAAGCATATAAAAACCGGTTTCGGGATCAATGATCCGGGCGGCCTGGCAGCCCGTCAACTCCAGGAGCACGGCCTCCATGTACCGCCAGGTCACCACCCCGGAACGGCTGCATCCAGCCAAGGCCTGGTCCCCCCGGCCGCAGGCCAGGTGGAGGTGGAGAATGGGGGTGCCGGATTCATCGGGGAAAAGGGTACCGCATCCCAGGGATTCGTGGACTTGCTCCAGGAGCCGGGACATGATGGGCATGGCCGGTTTGACATCCGCCCCGTCCTCGGGCCCCACCATGAGGCGACTGCCCCCATCGGCACCCCCGATGATAATGAGGGCGCCGTGGGTCACCCCTTCCCCCTGGGCCAATGCTTCAATTTCTTCATGGATCACATCGCCGTCTTCCAGGCGGATGACAAAAATCCGCCCATACTCTGCTTCGGAATACTTCACTGGGTATACTTTCCTACTATCGGTTAAAAAAGGCTGTCGCCACAGTGCATCCCTGCCCTATGGCCCCCTGGGTTATACCGACTTTTCCTCCATTTTTCACCTGCTTTCTTTGGGCGAATCACTGGGTTTTCTCCAACAGAACCCCATGGGATTTTGTAATACGGGGGTGGGAAACAATTTTAAAACCGGCATCCATGGCAGCATCCAGCTCGACCTGGAAGGTTGAATCCGACACATGGCCCCGGGGCTCGGCAAAGAGGAGTTGGCCCCGGGGTTTCAAGGCCATGGCCGCCTCCCTGAACAACATTGCCGGATCCGGCACCTCGTGGACCACGGCAAAGGTGCAGATGAAATCGGCTTCCCCGGCCTGGAAACCAAAGGATTTTTCATTGCAGCGACGGAATTCAAAGATGGGTGCCAGCCCCTTCCTTTCCACCTTTTTCCCCAGCCGGGTCAACATGCCCTCCTGGATGTCCACGCAGACCACCTTGCCGCCCCTTCCCACCATCTGCCCCAGGGGGATGGAAAAGAAGCCCATGGCGCAGCCCAGGTCCACAACGGTCATGCCGGGGCGGACAAAGGGGGAAAGGATGGTTTGGGGATTTTGAATGAATTTTCGCAGGGGACTTGAGAGTAGATAGCCCACCCAGAGGGGGCAAATTTTTTCAGCCATGATATCTCCTTTGGAATGGATATGAAAGACATTGTTTAGCAGCTAAACTACTTTGCAAAAGTATAGCTACTAAACTATTTTGTCAAATCATATTTTCATATGGTGTGGACCGAAGATCAAAAGATAAAAAACAGGGGATTATTTGGACTTTCCGTCCCGGGCCAACAGCTGGTCGCAGAATCGGTCAATGGTGATGAAGAGTTCTTCCACAAAGGCAATCTGGCTCTCATCGGCCCCTTGGATCAAGCGGGCCAGGCCGGGATCCACACGACCATGGAAATCCTTGTGGGCCTCAAAGGCCACCTTCCCGGTGCCGGTGAGCATCAACAACACCTCCCGGTCGGACCGCTCGTCCTTCATCCGAACCACCATGTCCTTGTCCACGAGCTTGCGGACAATTTGGGAAACGGCCCCCTTGGTCACCCCCTGGAGGGCGGCCAGCTCTGTCATATTAATGCCGGCATTGCAACCAATGGCGTCAATGGTGTGGATTTCGGAAGGGTAGAGTAAAACCTCGGTTCCAAAATGGCGGGGTTTCTGCTCGATGCGTTTCATCTTGTTGATGATTTTGTGAAACAGCTGGTCAAACCGACTGAATCCATGTTCTGTGATGTCTGGGCCCATGCATTGGAATGTATAGTGGCTTAACTTCCATGTCAACCATACAAAAGGAATGCTCAGTCCATGGGGGGCGTTCCGGCGGCAATGGTCGAAACAGATGGACAAAGGAGTCATCCCTCGAAGAGCCATTGCGGCCCTTAAGCCCCAGGGGAACCGTATTTTGAAAATCACCCTATGGCTTTGGGGACACCCCCAGGGAACAGGTCATGGGGACAAAGGAGATCCCCCCCAGGCATTGGATGTCGCCCTGGGCAGTAAATCCCAGGGAGGTGTACATGGGCACTGCATTGGGGGATGAATTCACCGTTAATTCCAGACGGGATTGAGGGCTTCGGCGTCTGATTTCCCCAACCGCCTGGTCGAATAGATACCTGCCAATCCCCCTGCCCTGGCAGCGGGTGTGAACAAAAAACATGGAGACATGGGACAAATCCCTGATCTCAATGATCCCCATGAGTTTTTCCCCATTCCAGGCAAGGAGGGTAAAATGGTTCTCCCGGTTTCGCCGGGAGAGTTGTTTCGCATCGGCAAATCCATAGAAGGATTCGATACCTTCCCGGGTATACCCCACGGCGACAACCTCGTCAAAGACAGAACGAACAAGCTGGATCACCCGGTCTTCTTGCCCCTCCAGCATCATGGAACACTCCATCACACCCCCACCCACGAAAAAGATAATTTCATATTAAACCGCAAACACCATGGACCGACATCCAACCCAACCCTTGGCCCCAAACGGCGGTGGCAATGGATGGGTATTCCAAAAATCATCTGCCCATGCATCCCTATTTGGATGTCATCCCCTCCTTAAAGGGCATGGTCACCCGGTAGATCCCGTTATCAATGCTGATCTCCATGGGCAATCCCGCCTTTTCAAAGACCTTGATCATGGGGGCATTGTCGGCCATGACCTCGGCGGTGAGGCCCTTGAGTCCCATGTCCCGGGCCCGGCCGATGAGAACGTCCATCATGTGGGTGCCGATGCCCAGCCCCTGGAATTCATCGTCAATGAGGAAGGCCACTTCTCCGAAATAGGTCCGATCGTCCCGGATCATCCGGGCCTCGGCAATGATTTTCCGATCGTCGTTGGAGTGGTTGAATCCCACCAGGGAAAACTCCTTTTGATAATCCACATTGACATAGGTCTGCATCTTATTGTGATCCATGGTCTTGATGGAATAAAAGAAGCGATAGAAGATCATCTCCCTGGAACAGCGATAAAAGAGGCGCCGCATGGCGGCCTCGTCCGAGGGTTTCATGGCCCGGAACCGGATCCGGGTTTCATTCTTAAAGGTGTGGTTGTGGTCCAACGCACTGGGGTAAAAATGGCCGGTGTTGGAGAGGAAAATCTGGTTGGAATAGATGATGTTCCGATCCCGGGCCTGCTTGATCAACTCCTCGCGATCGTCGGGGTGGGCAATGTCGATGATGGCCTGGGCCCGTTCCCGCATGGACCGCCACTTGATGTTGGCCACCCCGTACTCCGTGGCGATCATCTGCACCGATTCCCTGAGGCGCAATTGGTTGGTGAATTTCTCCGTGGTCAAAAGGATATTGGAATTGCCCTCCGGATCCCGGCTGGGCAGGCCGATGATGGTGGTCCCCCCCTTGGAGGCATCCGCTCCCTTGAAAAAATCAATGCCCTCCCCGGGTCCGGTGATCACCGCCCCCTTGGTGGGGAAGGTGACGGCGCCCAGGATATCCACCTTACGGGCTTCGTAAATGGAAACAAACTGGGGATTCCTGGCGATGAAATGGGAGTTGCAGATCCAGTCAATGCCCTGGAATTCCACCAGGGGATTTTTATCCAGCCATTTCATGAGTTCCTTGGAACCAATGGCATAGGAGACCAGAGATTTCCCCCGGAAGGGAGATTTCCGGGAATTGTTCACCGCCCCGCAATTCACCAATTCGGCCAGGGCATCGGTGAAATAGAGGGAATGAATCCCCAGATCCCGCTTGTCGGAAAGATGGGGGACCAGGGCTTCGAACAGGGGCCCGAATCCATATCCCAGGCAGTCCCCGTCCTTGATTACCGAGGCAACATTGGCGGCCACCTCTTTCATCTCCGGCCTCACCTGGGGCGGGGTGTAGGTCACCGGCTCCCGGGTGGATTTCACCAGGACGTCAAATTCTTCAATGGAGACAAAGGTATCCCCGTAGGTAAAGGGGATGTCGGTATTCACCTCCCCGACGACCAGGGACGCCTGGTCCATGACCTCCCGGGCCACATCCACGGCCATGCCCAGGCTGCAATAGCCGGCCGGATCCGGCGGGGTAATCTGGATAAAGGCCACGTCAATGTCCAGAAGCCGGGATTTAATGATCTTGGGAATATCGGAATAATAGGCCGGCACCAGGTCCACCTGGCCCGACGAAATGGTATCCCAGGCCACATAGCCCGAGCAAAACGTCTTGAGGCGATAATTGGGTGCGTTGAGGTGGTCCACGGAAAGGATGGTATCCCCCAGGACAGCCAGCTGGACCAACTCCAGGTCCCGGATATTGTGGGCATCCACATCCAGGAGCATCTTCATCAAGGTCCTGGGGGCGGCCGGGCCGGTGCCGATGAAGATGGTCATGCCCGGATTGATGCGGTTCAAGACCTTTTCGGGCGCAATGAGGCGTTCCTCCCAATTGGAGGGGTTGTAGTCCGACATTTCTGGCTCCTTTTGGTTAAGGGAATCTGGCCGAGAGGCGGTACCTCACCGTTCATACCAAGAAATCCCCCCCGGATCAAGGCATGGCCACGGGAATTCGCCCAAATAAAAACCGGCTGTTCCAAGGACTGGAACAGCCGGTTTGAATCCCATTCAGATCCCTGGCCCCCTCGTTTTCAGAGGGAAGGCATTCCAGGGATTATACGCCTTCAATGTCGGGCAAATCGCTTTCAATGAGGGACTTAATATCTTCGATGTCGGCCAGAGCCTTTTCCTTGGAGACATCTTCCCAACCGTTTTCCCGGATGCGGGTGAGCTCCTTGAGGAAACGCCCCAGGCATTGGTGGTATTTGGTGGCAGCGCCCAGGCCGGTGGTGGGTGTACCCTTGATCTCACCGCTTTCCCGGCGGATCTCCTGCATTTCATTGTAGGCTTTATTGATGGACTTTTCCCCGGCGTTCACGCTTTCCCGGATCTCCTCCGGGGCATGCTCCAGGACCTTGCGGGCCTTGTCCACCTTATTGGCGGAAATCCCCAACTCCTTGGCCCGCATCTCATTGACTTCCTTACGGGTCTTTTTGGGGGAGGCCTCTTTGTCGCCTTCAGAATTTTCTTCTGCCCCATCCTGGATATTGTCCAAAAGTTCCAGGCAGCGGAGGATATCATCGTCGGACATGTTTCGCCGATTCCGCTGGATGTGGAAGCTGTAGAGGATGGCATCGTCTTCATTGTCAAAGTCCTTGAAGACCACGGGCACCTCTTCCAGGCCCACGGCCTTGGCCGCGGCAAAGCGGGTATGGCCGTCCACAACAATATTTTTTCCAGCCCAGACCACAATGGGGAAGACCGGGTCAAACCCATTGGTTTCCATGTCCTGGCGGATGGAGCCCAGGGTCTCCTCCCCCATGGGGAAAATCGAGGCAAAGGGATTCTGAACCGTGAGTTCAGATACATTGATCACACCAGTTTCCAAAATTACACCTATATAGTTTCTATGGTATTCATATTAAAAGGAAAGCCGGTTATACCCCATCCCCGTTTCAACGGCAACCCCTGATGAAATGAAAAAAGCCCCCTGGCTGCCAGGGGGCTTTAAATGTCATAAAATATCCGGATTAACGGACGCCGTCGAGCTCGTGCTTGAGGGAACGATTCATGAGGCGCTGGACTGTCTTGTCCACGGGATAATCCTCAAACAAAACATGGAAAACCTCGTTGCAGATGGGTAAATCCACCCCCAGTTTCCGGGAAAGATTGTAAACCGAACGGGTGGTTTTCACCCCTTCGGCCACCATGCGCATTTCTGAGATGATCTCGTCCAGCTTTTTCCCCTGGCCGATCTGGATGCCCA
>JAKSBM010000979.1 GCA_022361135.1 Desulfobacterales bacterium
TACTGTAAACATATACCACATCCATGGAGTGAAACCGGAAATGATATCGAAATTTGGCCAACTTCGACTGGCCATGTCGACCATTGAGATAGTTTCCGTAAAATTTTGACGGCACATGATTGTCCGTTAAATGGGAAACGATATCGAACAAGGCCAATCCCATATTGGTTTTCCCACTGGCATTGGGACCGTAAATCAAAGCATTTTTGACCACGCCATTTTGGATGGAATCCCTATTAAATTCAAAATTTTTAACATCTGAAAGGTTAAAGGATATGGGGTCCTTGAAATTCTTAAAATTTTCAACTTCGAAACGGACAAGCATGGGTTTTCCTCAAAACGGTTAATCATGGAAAAACCATAGCGGATTTTCAAACCCGTTTCAAGTTACCGTAAAAAAACTACGGCAAAAAAAACTACAAAACCAACTCCGTCACAAAACGGGAAAGTTGCTCCAGGTTCCGCAGGGTGCGAATTTCGTGGCAATGGGCGGCATAGGTGGGGAGTTCACAATCCCCCAGGGACCATTGGGCGGTGGGTTCCGGGGTGAGCCAGATGATGCGGCGGCATTTGTCCCGGATGGATTCCAGGACATGGGCCTGGGGGTTGTAATGGTTGGAGCGGCCATCCCCCAGAATAAGGAGGGTGGTTTTCCGGTCCAGGGCCGGGGCGTGCTCCCGGTGCAATTGGTGGAAAACCCGGCCGTAGTCGGTGCGCTGGGCCAGATTGATCTCCGGGCAGGCCAGGGCCTGGGAAACCGCCGTATCAATGTCATGGTCCGTGAAGTAATCGGTGACCTCGGCCAGGTCGGACACAAAGACAAAGCTGCGGACACGGGCAAAGCAGTCCTGGAGGGAGTGGAGGATCTGGAGCATGAACCGGGCCGTGGACCAGACCGAGCCGGAGACGTCACAGAGGGCCGTGACCCGGCCCCGTTTCGGCGGCTGCTCCCGGAAGACCAAATCCAGGGGCACCCCCTGGTAACGGGCGGCCCGCCTCAGGGTCTTTTTCAGGTCAAGGCCCCCCTTTCTCCGTACCCGGTACCGCCGCCCGGCCCGGTCCTTGAGGCGACGCACCCACTCCGCCATGAGGGCCCGGACCTGGATCAATTCAGGCCCCGAAAGGTTGGCAAAGGATCGCCGGGCCAAATCGCCGTCCCCCGATCCGTCCTCCCCGTCCCGGACCAGGGCGGGATTTTCGGTCACCGGCTCCCGGACGGCCAATTGCCGGGCCCGTTCCAGCCGGGCCGCCACCCCCGGGGGCAGGGCCTGCCCCTGGTCATCGAACCAGAGCCGGAGGCGGGAGGCCATGCGGTCCACGGCCATGACCATGCCCAAACGGGAGGTGAGTTGGGAAAGGTTGGAGCGGAACAGGGGGCTGGGGGCTTCGGCACGGGTCTGGAGGGCTTGGATCCGGGACAAAAAGGGCTGGGGATCATTGGCCATGAATTGGGCCAGGGCCTGGGTATCGGCGTCGGGGGTATCGCCGGCCAGGATATCCGGGGGGGGATCATTGAATTCGGAAATGGGGAAATCAAGGATCTCCATACCGGGAGGTGAATCCCCGCCGCCATCCCATGCCCCACCGTGGAAGAACAAATCATAAACCCGGAGGAAGCGGTCCCGGTCCCGGTGGCTTTTGAGGAAATGCCCCTGGACCACGGCCTTGAACCGGGCGGCATCCAATTGGGGCAAGGCCGCCAGGGCCCGGCTGCAGTCCAGGACCTCCCCGGTGGAGACGCCCAAGCCATAGGAACGGAGGCAGGCGGCAAATCCGGTGAGGGCATTCAGCATGGGGGGCTGTCCAGGAGCTGGTCCAGGGCCTGGGCCACCCGGTCGTGGTCCCCCTTGTACTTGCAGACCAGGCCCAGGGTTTGGCCGGCGGCCTCCGGGGTGAGTTCCTTGATTTCCAGGGCCATGAGGGCCCGGGCCCAATCAATGGTCTCCGAGATGCAGGGCCGTTTCTTCAGCTCCAGATTCCGGATTCCCCCCATGGCATGGATGATTTGTTCCAAAAGACGCCGCCGGATCCCCGGGACCCGGGCCTCCACAATGGCGGCCTCCCGGCCGGGGTCGGGGTAATCCATATAAAGATGGATGCAGCGCCGCTTCAGGGCATCGCTCATGTCCCTGTAATTGTTGGAGGTGAGGAAAACCAGGGGCAGGGTCACGGGCTTCCGGGTACCCAGCTCGGGGATGGTCACGGTGAAATCCGACAGGAGTTCCAGCAGAAAGGCTTCAAATTCCGGGTCACTCTTGTCCACCTCGTCGATGAGGAGGACCGTGGGCTCCGGGGAAAGGATGGCCTGGAGCAGGGGCCGGGGCTGGATGAATCGCTCGGAGAAAAAGGCATCTTCATGCAGGGAGATGCGATCCACGGCCTGGGCCAGGGAATCCGCCCCCCGGGTGATGGACTGGATGTTCTCCTTGACCATCTGGGTGTAGAGGAGTTGCTTGGCATATTCCCATTCGTAGAGGGCCTTGGACTCGTCCAGCCCCTCGTAGCACTGGAGGCGAATAAGGGGCCGTTCCAAACACCGGGCCACGGATTTGGCCAGCTGGGTTTTCCCTACGCCGGCCGGGCCTTCCACCAGCAGGGGCTTCCCGGTGGCCAGGGCCACAAAGACCAGGGTGGCCGTTGACCCGTCTGCCATGTATCCGGCCGTTTCCAACGCTTTCTGCACCGCTTCAATGCTTGCAAAGGACATGGGCATTCCCCCCCTTAAAAGATAAGGTCGAAAATTCGGTTATATCCCATGGGGGGATTTTGTCAATGAATGGGGATTCATTTCATGGATTCAGGGCCCCGCTCAGCTCCGGGGCAATACCCGGGAAAGCCCAAGGGCCACCACCGCCCGAAGGGCCCGTTCCTTCAAACTTTGGGGTCGGTCCAGCCCCATGCGGGCCAATGCATCGGCCATGGCCGGGGTGGGGGACTTGAAGAACCAGGGAGCCAGGGCGGCCAGGGTCTGGAATTTCCGGGCCTGGAGCCGGCCGGCCACCCCCTTGAGGGCCCGGGCCAGGAGGACCTCGGTGTCGGTGAGGTCGGTGCCAAAGGGGAAGGCGGGAAAATGGCCCGCCGCTGAAAAGGGGGCCAGCTTTTCCGCCAGGGCCTGGGGGGTGTTGTTTCGGTGGGCTTCGGGGATCTGGTAATCGGCCTCGATCTTCTTGGCCTGTTTGGCCTGGGCCAGCAACTCCTCCTGAAACCGGGAATCGGCGATGTTGAGCATGGCCGCCACAATGTCCCGGTCACATTTCCCCCGCAAATCGGCAATGCCGTACTCCGTGACCACAATATCCCTGAGGTGGCGGGGGATGGTGGTGTGGCCGTAGCTGAAGACGATGTTGGAGACGGGTTTTCCCCGGCGGTTCCGCACCGCCCGGATCATGATGATGCTCCGGGCATCCTCCAGGGCATGGGCCATGGCCACGAAATTATACTGCCCCCCCACCCCGGAGACCACACTTCCATTTTCCAGGGCATCGGAGACCACGGCCCCCAGAAGGGTGGCCTTCATCCCGGCATTGACAAAGCGGCCGTCCCGGCGCTGGAGGCGACGGAGTTCTTCGTTTCCATACAACTGGTTCACCACATCCACCCCGGTCATGGGGAAGCGCTTCCGCTCGGCCGGATCCATGGCGTTGAGGCGGTCGTAAAATTCCCGGGTGCCGATGAAAAAGCCCCCGTGGCAGACCACCCCGCCCTGGAGTTCTTTACCCAGCCCGGACTGGAGGGTGGCCCGGGTGCGGGGATTGTCCAATTGGGGAGACAGGGCCTGCCCCTCCCGGACCAGGGTGCCGTTATCCATGGCCCATTCCCCGGCCAGAATCCCGTACCGGGTGAGAAAATCCAAATCATCCGGGGTCAAGGGGTTGGAAATCATCCCCTGGTCCAGGAGAATATCCAGGATATTTTCGGGAATCCTATCGGAAACCCGACCTTGGTTCAAAAGGGATTGGAGGCCGACATGGTCATAGACCCGACGCTTCAGCACCCCCTGATCATAGAGTTTAAGAAAAACGTCCACCAACATTTCCGTGTCCCCGTATAGGCCCTGTTCAAAGGTCCCGGTTCCCCCGATCTTCCCGATCAATTCCCGGTAACGTTGGGGGATCCCGGCCGCCTCCAGAACACCATGGTAGGTCCCGTTGTCGGTGTGGCGGAGGATGAGACCGGCGGCAATGGCGTCCCCCAGGGAACCGATGCCGATCTGGAGGGTGCCCCCGTCACGGATCAGGGCGGACACATGGAGGCCCAGCATGTGGTCGGCCGGGGCCACGGAGCCCTTGGGCACGCTGAAGAGGGGAAAATCCATCCCCTCCAGGATGAAATCATAGTGGTCCGCCGAAACCACGGCATCCCCGTACATGTAAGGCAGGTTGCTGTTGATCTGCCCCACGGAAACCATCTTCCGCCCCTGGGACCCCAGCTTTTTGGCCGCGGCCAGGGCCTCCAGCACCAGGTCGGGGTTGCAGGAGACGGAAAATTCATCCCGGCTCCCATCCCCCGGGGGGGCCACCAGGCTGCCGAAGACATTGAGGCCGTTGTCCAAAAGGTCCCGGATGGCATGGGTGTAGTTGGAACAGACAAATGCCTGCTGGGTGTGGGCATTTGTCAGGCCGTCCCCGGCCTTGATATAGAATTCGGAAATGGTGACATTGGGGGGCAGAGTCCCGGCCTTGAGATCCGTCACATAATCAAAATCCACAAACCCATTCCAGAGGCGTTGGGCAATGGGATCCATGAGGCGGGCTTCCAAATCGGACTTGGGCTTGGGCACTTCCAGGCCCAGGGCGGTGCAGATGGTCAGATCCAGATCGGGATCGGCCTTGGCCCGCTGGTAGAGGGCGTTGACAAAGTGGTTGGGCTTTCCCAGGGCAATGGGCATCCCAAATACGATTTTCTTCCCAACGATTTCAATGATCTGGTCCACGCAGGCCTGGACATCGGTGATAAATTGCGGTTTTCCCATGGTTCACAGCACTCCCGGGGCCCCAAAGCCCCCTTTCCAATCCACCCCGGCCGCAGCGGGTCAACCTGCAAAAACCGGGGACCATGGCCCCCTGGATGGAGGCCGTCCCTCAGCTTAATGTACTGGATTTCAAAGGAAAGGGGTATCCGCCGGCCACGGATTATGGACTGGGGGGATCCCCCGGGAACGCCTAGGTGAAACCCCTAGGCCGGAAATGTCACGGCAATTTTAGGCCGGATAATTCCAAGGCCGTGGATTTGAAAAAAAACCAAAATGCCCAAAACCCAGGGCATCAGCCCTGGATGCTTTTCTGCTGGATAAAGGAGACCGCATGTTTCATGAGTTCGTTGGCACTCTTGAGGCTGAGCTTCTTCTTGATCATCTCCCGGTAGGTGCCGATGGTTTTGACGCTGAGGTAGAGGAGGTCGGCGATCTCCTTGCGTTTGAAGCCCTGGCCGATGAGCTGGAAGACCTCCAACTCACGGTTGGAGAGGGTTTCCACCGGATCCACCCCCCCATGGTCCATCATCTTGCCCAGGAGGGCATCCATCATGTCGGCGCTGAGGTAGCGCTTCCCCTCCAGGACCCGGCGCACGGCCAACACCACATTGTCGGCCATTTCCTGCTTGGTGATATAGCCCAGGGCTCCGGCCCGCAGGACCCGCTCGGCATAGAGGCTTTCCTCGTGCATGGAGATAACCAGAACCGGGAGATCGGGGTGGTGATCCCTGAGATGGACAATGAGATCCAAACCACTCCGGTCCTTGAGGGTGATGTCCACAATGGCCAGATCCGGGGCCTGGGCATGGATGAGATCCATGGCCGCGTCCACCCCTTCGGCCTCACCCGTAACCACAAGATCGGATTCCTCTTCCAACAGCTGGGCCAGCCCCCGCCGGAAAATGGGGTGATCATCTATGATACAAATTCGTTTTCTATCCTGCACCGGACCCGGGTCCCTCCCTGTTGATGGTTTGCCACATCCAGCCGGGCCCCGATGAGGCGGGCCCGGTGGGCCATGATGTGAAGGCCAAAGCCGCCGCCCTTTACCCCGTTTTCCGGGAGGCCGGTCCCATTGTCCCGGACCTCCACCCGGCAGGCGGATTCGTCCCCTGAAAAACAGATTTCCACCACCGATGCCCGGCCGTGGCGGACGGCGTTGTGTACCGATTCCCGGATAATATAAAGAAGATGGGTGAGAACCGCAATATCTGAAACCGGCAGGGGCGCCTCCCCCCCTGGATGATGCATTGGATGCCAAAGGCCTTCTCCGCCCCCCGGGCATATTGGCGCACCGCAGGCAAAAACCCGTTCTTTTCCAGATCCACGGGCAAAAGGCCCCGAACCATGGCCCGGGTCTTGTCCATGGCTTGGTGGACCAATGCCTTGATCTCCCCGGCCAGGGCGGCATCTCCATGGCCTTCCCGCTCCAGGCGACGGGTGAGGGTGGCGGCCATGGCCTCCACCCCGGCCAAATGGGAGCCCAGATCGTCGTGGAGGATCTGGCCCATTTTCTGGCGTTCGGATTCACAGATCCGGGAGACCTCCTGCTCCAACTGTCGCTGGCGGGTGATATCGGTGATGGAGACCACACTCTGGTCCGTACCCTGGATCAGGGCGGCGGTGAGGACACAATCCTGGATGGCGTCATTGGCCACATTGACCCGGCAGGCATAGAGGCGGGGGGCCCGGCCCGGCTGCTCCCGGCGCAGGAAATGATTGCGGATGAGGGTCTCCCGATCCTCGGCCGCAATGAGCTGGGGGAATTTCATCCGGCCCTCGATCTCCTCCCGGGGTATCCCGGAGAGCCGAACCAGCTCAGAGTTCACCGAAGCAATGGTCATATCCGCTTCAATGATGATGGTGGCCGTTCCTGTGTTCTCAAGCAGGGTCTGGTACCGAACATAAAGTTCGTCCATGGACGGCCAGGATTCCAGATTGTTTTCCGCCAAGGGAAGCATCCTCCAAGGGGTTAAAAAAAGGGGAGTTTACCAGATTTCCCCCCCCTCTGACCAGCCCCTTCACACCACCCCGTCCAGGGGCCTGCCCAGGGCCGCTTCCACCTTGGCCGCCAGGGCCCGGGCCATGGCCAGGCGCATCTCCACGGCGGCACAGGCGGCCGCATCCCCCTTGAATTCCGCCAACCGGACCAGGAAACGGTCTTCCAGGGGGACTCTCCGGCCCCCCTGCACCAATTTGTCGGCCAGGCAGACCAACTCGGTTTCCCGCACCGGCCCGGGCTCCACCGCCACCATCTTATGGGCCGCCACCACCCGCCCCAGTTCAGGCAATCCCAGATCCGCCAGGATCTCCCCGCCCCGGGCCTCGTGGCGGGGCTGCCCCTTGGCCAGATCATGGACCAGGGCCGCCCCGTGGACCAGCTCCAGATTCAAATCCTGGCCCCGGTCATTCAACGCCCGGGCCAGGGCCGAAGCAACACCGGCCACGGCCCGGCCATGGGCAACCAGAGCCCCGGACAGGCCCAGGACCCGGGTCATCAAAATTTCGGCCTCTTCCCCATTGGGAATCGCCCAGTTTTCCACACCCGCCAGTATCTCCTGGTAGGCCTCCGGGGTATCCATGTCCTCGTGGATAAACCGGTCAAAACAGATCAGATCCCGGGCCGCCCCCCCGCACCCATCCAGAAAGCCCCGCATCCCCCCGGGCCCGTCGTAATCCAAAACCCCGGGGATCAATTCCCGGGAAATCAAGGGCGGGGGCCCCCGCTCCCCCCAACCCATGGGATAGATCAGCTTCACCCCGGCCTCCCGGGCATCCCATGCCCGGACCAGGGCCTTCAGCGTCCAGGGCCGGATCAAGGGGATATCCACCGGCCAAAGTAGAAAATCCTTACCTTCCAAAGCCCGGCATCCCACCTGGATGGAGGAAAACATCCCCCGTTCAAAATCCGGGTTCACCACAGAGTCCACCCCCAGATCCCGGGCCTCCGCCACCACCTCATCGGCCCGGTGCCCCGCCACCACGGTCACATCTCCCACCCCGGCCCGGGCCAGACTCTCCACCACCCAGCCCAGCACCGTGGTTTCCCCCAAAGGCAACAAGGGTTTGAACCGCCCCATGCGGGATGAAAAACCAGCCGATAAAATCAATGCAGATACGGATGCTTCCATGGATTTATGGTTCCTTTGATCTTTGTTGGGACCGATTATTAACGCAACAATGCAATTTCAATGGGATGATGCGAGGCAAAACACTACCCGTTTTAGAGGAAGGTGGGGAGGGGAGGTGCAAGAATGGAAAGAGATAAATTATGGCGGTAAAAAAAATAAAAA
>JAKSBM010000172.1 GCA_022361135.1 Desulfobacterales bacterium
GATTAAACCGGGCACCATAAAACTGTGATTGAAGTAATATTTCCCGATCCGGGTGGTGCCGGACACGTCAAAGGTGCAGGTGGCGATGTCCAAGGGATAGTTGGGGATGAAGAAATAGCCGTAGCAGGCGGGCATGATCCCGATGACCAGGGCCGGGGACAATCCCATTCCCAGGGCCACGGGGAGCATCATTCTACAGGTGGCCGCCTGGCTGTTGACCACAACGGAGACGGTGAACATGGCCAGGGCAAAGGTCCAGGGATAGGCTTGAACCATTTCAACGATGCCGGCCTTGAAGGAGGGCAGGGCAAATTTGAAGTAGGTATCGCTCATCCAGGCAATGCCGAAGATGGCAATGGCTGCCACCATGCCGGATTTAAAGACCACCCCTTCGGGGACCTTGGAGGCCTGGGTCTTGGTCACCAGGAGGATGAGGCCGCCGAAGGCCAGCATCATCATCTGGATGATCACGGACATTTTAATGGGTTTGGCTGCATCCCCAATGGTCCGGATTTCAGGGAACATGGCAATGGCCACGATGGTGAGCAGGGCCAGGACAAAGAGAATCACGGACTGGCGTGCGGATTTGGGCAATACTTCATTCAAAGTGGTGGCCGTGGTTTCTTCGATTTTCTTCCGCCAGGAGGGATCCTGCATCCGTCTCTGGTACTCGGGATCATCCTTGAGTTCCGCCCCCCGGCGCATGGAGTAAAGGGACATGGCAATGACACCGGTGAGGGTGGCCGGAATGGTGACCATGAGGATGGTGATCAGGGTGATGTTGCCGTTGAGATCCGTGAGCTGGGACAGGTAATAGACCACGGCTGCGGAAATGGGGCTGGCCGTGATGCCCATCTGGGAGGCCACGGAGGCTGCAGCCATGGGCCGTTCCGGGCGGATATTGTTTTTCAGGGCCACGTCGCCGATGATGGGCATGACCGAGTATACGGCATGGCCGGTGCCCAGCATGAAGGTCATGGTATAGGTAACCAAGGGACCCAGAAGGGAGACCATTTTCGGGTTGGAGCGCAGCAGGCGTTCGGCCAGCTGGAGCATGTATTTCAAGCCCCCTGCCGTTTCCAGGATGGAGGCACAGGTGACCACGGCCATGATGATGAGCATGACGGTGATGGGTGGGGATGTGGGGGGCATCTGGAAGACAAAGACTTCAATGGCCAGGCCGATGCCGGAAACCACACCCAGGCCGATTCCACCGTATCGGCTTCCCATGTAAAGCATTAAAAGCAGAAATAAAAATTGAATATAGAGCATGACAAACACTCCCTCAGTTATATGTATAAAACACCTCTGCTCTCCATTTGAGCAGCAATGTCCCCATAATATAAAAGGAAATGATCCGGGTAAACCTTCTGAAATTAAAGAGTTTTTAAATCTTTGTGGGCGTTTTGTTCATTCTGTTCACGGTGGCCATTGAGCGGCATGCGGCCAGGAATGGACCGGGACCGGGCCGGTGGTTCCCGGGGAAAAAGGCTTGAGCAAAGGCCCGGTGCCGGGCATTATGGAAACCGGATGATCCCGGAATTTAACCCCATGGAGGAGATGCCCATGAAACCCCAGAGAACCACCCTGTCCGTTCCCGGACACATGGAAAAAATGCATGCCAAGGCCCTGGCCTCGGACGCCGATGTTGTCATGCTGGATTTGGAAGACAGTGTCCCCCCGGACCAGAAGGAGGCTGCCCGGAGCGGGATCGTAAAAAGTTTGAAAACCCTTGATTTTAAAGGGAAGGCCGTATTGGTTCGCGTCAATTCCATGGATACCCCCTTTGGGTTCAGGGATGTGTTGGAAGTGGCAGGGAAGGGGGCCGTTGAAGGCTTGGTGGTCCCCAAGGTGAATCACGAACGGGATATTTTCCTGGTCCAGGGGCTGTTGGAGGGATTGGAAATGGAGCAGGGGATTCCCCCCATGGGACTCCAGGCCTGCATCGAGACCCCCCAGGGGTTGGACCGGGTCCGGGAGATCACCGATGCCGGCCGTTCCCGGTTAACGGCCCTGGCCTTTGGCATTGCCGATTACTCCGCCGCCGTGGGGGCGAGGCTGCCCTCCCTTTCCGGCCATGGGGAAAATGAGGCTGAACTCTACCCGGGCCACCGCTGGCACTATCCCCTGAGTCGCATGGTCATGGCGGCCAAGGCCCGGGGAATTTTGGCCTTGGATGCCCCCTTTGGGAATTTCAAGGACATGGACGGCTTGGAAAAATCCGCCCTCCTGGGATCGGCTTTGGGCTGCGATGGGAAATGGGTGATCCACCCCGGCCAGATCGAGGTGGTGAACCGGGTCCACAGCCCGTCACCCCATGAGATCGCCCGGGCGGAAAAGATCCTGGCCGTGGCCGAAAAATTCCAGGAAAAGCATGAGATCCGGGGGGCCATTGCCGTGGATGGAAAAATGGTGGACATGGCCACCATCCGCCTGGCCAAAACCCTTTGGCAAACTGCAATCCATTTGGGGCTGGTGTCGGAAAAACCGGAATAGTTTCCATTGCCCGGAGGGTAATCGAGTCATTTTTAAAATAAGTTTCCCATTGAATGGGCCTTTGTCCATTTGAATCGACCATTTTCTCCCAACCCGGCGACGACGGGGGGAGGAAGATTCCACTGCCATCGTTGGGGGCGTCCTGACCGCAACGCCTACCAAGGACTCTGGCCCATTCAGATGATGTTCCCATTGAATGGGGTCAAACTTCATACATGCGATTAGGTTGATCGCAAACGTTGTCCATAGTTTCGGAACATATTTTGGGAAGCTCTATCATTGACGGCAACGCATTATTTCCAGGCGATGGCTAGAAAATGGTGGGAAATATAAAAAGGGCCTGTCTTCCCCTGGTGGGAAAACAGGCCCTTGATCTTTCGGTATCCCTGGTGGGAGCTATCCTCTGCCCTGGATATTATTCTTCAAAGGTGATGGTTGCATCCTGGGGCAGGGCCAGGCCCGAGCTGACCTCAATGGCTTTGAGCAGGCCCGAGATCACCGGGCAGGAAACATGGGGAATGGTTCTCAGGGCC
>JAKSBM010000201.1 GCA_022361135.1 Desulfobacterales bacterium
GCTCTTCCGGGGGAGGCGGCCGATACCCCTGTCGGTCTCTCTCCGGCCTATGGCGGTTCTGCGAGAAGGAGTCCTGGGGAGGGCGATCCTGGGCAAACGGATCGTACGGCCGGTCCTGCGGGAAGGGCTTGCGCCGGCGGTCCCGGGGAGGCCGTCTGTTTTCCGGGCCAGGGGGAGGTGGTTGAGGAAGTAAAACATGGCCCCTTCCAGCCCGGTGCGGTCCAGGGCGGCGGACAGTCCCAGTTTATCCACCAATTCCATGTGGATGGCCGTCCCCCCGAAAATGGAAAACCAGACCATGCCAAAGAGGGCCGGGGCGGCCATGTTCACCAGGATGAATTCCCTAACGGTGCGGCCGTAGGCCATGCGGGCCAGAAACATCCCCGTCACCGGGGCCCAGGCATACCAGAAGGCAAAAAAGAAAAGGGTCCACCATTTGGGGAAGGCATCCCCGGAGACCGCCCCCAGGAAGAGGTGACGGGAAAAAATATGATCCAGGAAATCCCCGGCCGACTCCACCCCCAGATTCAGAATAAAACCCGTGGGCCCCACCACCAGCACAAAAACCATGAGCCCCAGAAACAATTTGGCATTGAGGTCGCTGAGCCGCTTGATCCCCCGCATCACCCCGGTGTAGGCGGAGAGGCAATAGGTGAGGACAATGACCAGGGAAATCATCCCCCAGACCAGGGGAGACCGGGGCAGTTCAAAACAAAATTCCAGCCCCCCGGCAATCTGGAGCACCCCCTCCCCCAAAGATGCCACCACCCCGCCCACCAGGCCGAAGAGAACGACCCCGTCCATGAGCTGTCCCCAGGAAGAGTGCACGCGCTTGCCCAGCACCGGTTCCAACGTGGCGCTGATGCTCCGGGACCCCTTGCCGTTGTAACAGGTCCAGGCGGCGGCCAGGCCGCACACCGTGTAAATGGCATAGGGGGTGAAAGTCCATTCCACAAAGATCTGGGACAGGGCAAAGACGGCGGATTGGGAGGAAAAGGGACGGATGTCCAAAGATTGGGGCGGGGACTTCAAATGCATGAGGGGTTCGGCCACCCCCCAGAAGACAATGCCGATGGCAATGCCGGCGCAAAGGGTCATGGCAAACCAGTTCCAATAGCTGATCTCGGGCACGGCATGGGCCCCGCCAAAGCGGATGTTCCCCTTGGAAGAGAGGCAGAGAAGCCCCACAAAACAGAGCAACCCCAGGGAGGTCAGGGCATAGAGCCAGCCCACCTGGTCCAGGATCCGGTCAAAGGCCAGGGTCATGAGCTCCAGGGCCCGTTGCCCGTCGCCGGCCCCCATGACCAGGCTGGCAATGGCCAGGCCCGAGAGAATGAGAAAGGGAGGGAAAAACGCCAGGGGTCTCAGGGTTCGAAATGCGGGGAGCTGCATGGGGCCATCCTTGTTCACTTGGGGTCATCGCTTTTGCGGCACCGGAACCCACCGGTCCGCCTCCCGGGCAAAGATGCAATAAATACACCAGCCCATCCCCGGACCCAACACCCGTGGACTTGGTCCACGCCCCTGTGCTATAAGGCCCCAAACGTTTGGAGACTGCCCATGAACACCCTGCCCGCCGACTGGATCCGGTCCGATGACCGGATGATGCTTCCCGTACTCAACTTGCTTAACGACGGTGTCCTCATCACCGATAAGGCCGGAATCATTGTCTTTTACAACCCGGCCATGTCCCGCATCGACGGCCTCACCCCCGAGGAGGTCCTGGGCCGCCCCAACCTGGAGATCTACGGCTCCGACCACTACCCCAGCCTGGTCATGCAATGCATCGACCACCGCCGTCCCATCATCGACTTTGCCTGCTATTACCGTACCCGCCAGGGCCGCACGGTCAACGCCATCCACAACGTTTTCCCCATCCACCACCAGGGGGAATTCAAGGGGGTGATCTGCTTCACCCGGGAATACGGCCAGATGGAAAGCGAGGTCTCGGCCATGGAACAGATCCGCTCGGACCAGAAGCCCCAGGAGCGCGGAGAGTTGGGTTTCAAGGGGCTCATCGGTCGGGCCCCCATCTTCCGGGAGGCGGTGGAAAAGGCAGTCCAGGCCGCCAGCACCCCCACCCCCATCATGCTCTTCGGCCAGACCGGCACGGGCAAAGAACTTTTTGCCAAAAGCATCCACAATGATTCCCTGTTCGGAAAGAACAAATTCGTGGCCGTCAATTGCTCGGCCATCCCGGAAAACCTGCTGGAGGGGATCCTCTTCGGCACGGTGAAGGGCGCCTTCACCGGGGCCATGGACAAGGCCGGCCTCTTTGAACAGGCCAACGGAGGCACCATCTTCCTGGACGAAATCAACAGCATGCCCGTGGGCCTCCAGGCCAAGCTGTTGCGGGTCCTCCAGGAGCGGAAGGTCCGCCGGGTGGGGGGAAACAAGGAACTGCCCATCAATGTGAAAATCATCAGCGCCGTGAACCGGAACCCGTCCGAATGCGTCCAGAGAAACCTGCTGCGCCAGGACCTCTTTTACCGGCTGGCTGTAGTCTACATCCGGTTGCCCAGCCTCACGGAACGCATGGAGGATCTGCCCCTGCTCATCGCCCATTTCCTCAAGAAACACAGCCGCTTCCTGGGCAAATACATCCCCGGGGTCTGTGAGGATGTCATGGCCTTTTTCCGGTCCTACGACTGGCCCGGGAACATCCGGGAGCTGGAACACATCATCGAGGGCGGGATGAACTTTGCCCAGAACGGGGAACGCCTCAGCCGCAGCCATCTCCCCGAGCACCTCTGCCGCCGCATGTCCGGCCAGCCCGAACCCGCCCCGGTGCCCAGTGCGCCGCTGATTCCTCCGCCGGAACCCACCTGGGAGCCCGCACCGGCCCCTGCCCCCCAGGCACCGGTCCAGAGCCCCCCTCAGCGTGGACAGGGCCTGGCCCAGGGCCGACAGGCCTTTGAACGGGAACGCATTGAACAGGAGCTCACCCACACCCGGGGCAATGTCAGCCGCACCGCCGCCATCCTGGGCATCTCCCGGCAATCCCTCCAATACAAGATGAAAAAATTAAATCTCCGCCGGGAAGATTTCCTGGTATAGTCCCCAATCCCTGCCAAAGACCGCCTAATTTTTTGGCACTTCTGCCCAATTCCCGGCAACACCTGCACTTCTGACTAAAAATTTTGCACCCTATTTTTGCACCATTGTCCCTCCCTACCCCTTAATCTTAATCCTCTGATTCTAAAACATATTCCCCGACACCCACTCCATTTCCCCCCTGAACTGGCACGCTCAATGCACTGGTCCCCATCCACATTGAAAAACCGTGACGGCCGGCACGGAGAACCTGAACCCGCAGCACCCCAAAAGGAAACAGCCCCATGAAACAAACCCCATCGAGTTTGAACCGCTATTGGATTTTAGCCATCATGTGCCTGGGCACGGAAATCATGTACTTTGTCCCCTACCTGAGGTGGACCTTCTACGACCCGCTCCAGCAGGCCCTGGGCTTGAACCACAGTCAGTGCGGCGCCCTCATGAGCACCATGGGCATCGTCATGACCCTCTCCTACTTTCCCGGGGGATGGCTGGCCGACCGGATCTCCGCCCGGAAAATGCTGAGTTTCTCTTACCTGGCCACGGGGCTTTCCGGCCTCTACTACGCCACCTATCCCTCCTATGCCGCCTGCATGGGCATCGCCGTCTTCTGGGGGATTTCCACCACCCTCACCCTCTGGGCCGCCCTGATCAAGGCCACCCAGGGACTGGCCAGCGAAGAGGAACAGGGCCGGTTCTTCGGCCTGCTGGAAGGGGGCCGGGCCCTGGCCACCACCCTTCTGGGCATCGTGGTCATCTGGCTCTTTGCCAAGGCCGGTGAAGGCAAGGCCGGCCTCACCCTGGTCATCAACATCTTCTCCATCCTGGGGATCCTGCTGGGCATCGTCACCTGGTTTGCCCTGCCGGAAACCGAAAACAGCGAACGCACCGGTGCCGGCTGGGCCGACATTGTCACCGTATTTAAAATGCCCGTGGTCTGGCTCATCGGCGTCATTGTCCTGTGCAACTACACCTGCTTTGTGGCCCTGACCTATCTCACCCCCTATCTCACCGACATCATCAAGGTCTCCGTCTCCGTCAGCGCCTTTCTGGCCCTGCTGCGGACCTGGGGCATCGGGATCTTCGGCGGGCCCGTGGGCGGCTTTGTGGCCGACAAGGTGGGCTCCTCCACCCGGATCATCCTCTATTGCTTTGCCGCCATGTTCGCCGGAACCATGGTCTTTGTGGTCCTGCCCGGAGAACCCGGGATGATGGCCGTGGTGGTCATCACCATGTTCGTCATCAGTGCGGCCACCTTTGCCATGCGCGGGATCTACTACGCCACCATGGACGAGGTCTGCATCCCCCGCAAACTCACCGGGGCCGCCGCCGGCCTCATCTCCATGGTGGGCTTCCTCCCCGAAGTCTACATGTACCCCCTGGCCGGTCACTGGATGGACACCCACCCCGGCGCCTACGGCTACAAGCTGGTCTTCACCTTCACCGCGGCCATGCTCTTTGTGGGCTTCCTGGCCTCCCTGGTCCTCTACCGCATCATTAAAAACAAAAAGGAGGCAAGGGCCGAAACCCTTGCCCCCACGGCATAACTGCCCAGAATAACTTGGCTCAATCTGAATCTCAATTTCTCAAGACAAAAGGAAGTATGAATATGATCACACCCGCCATTGACCGGCTGCAGCCCTTGAGTAGCCAGGACATCGAAAAGACCCACCAGGCCACCGTCAACATTCTGAGTACCGCCGGCATGTGCTTTGAATCCGAAGCCGCCCGGGAGCTGTTCAAGAAAAACGGATTCAAGGTGGAGGGGAAAAACGTCCTCTTCACCGAAGAACAACTCCTCTCCGCCGTCCGCTCCGTGTCCAAAAACTGGACCCTCATGGCCCGGAACCCGGAAAAAAAGGTGGAAATGAACCTGGACTCCTATTCCATCGGCATGGGCGGGGGCGCCCCCTTCATGGTCCACGCCGACGGATCGGCCAAATCCGCCACCCGTCAGGATTACATCAACGCCCTCAAGGTGGCCCAGGGCCTGGACACCATCGAAACCTGGCGGGTCCTGGTCATCCCCATGGACCTGCCCGCGGAAAACGCCAACCTCTACATGATGTACAACCAGATCATGCACTTTGACAAAGTCTACGCCCTCACCGACGAGACCAGCATTGATCTGTTGCGCATCACCTACGGCCTGAGCAAGGAAGAGATGCGGGAACAGGCCGCCCAGGGCAAGGTCTACGGCCAGATCACCATCAACCCCATCTCCCCCCTGATCCTGGACCAGACCATGTGCGACCGGGCCATAATCATGGCCGAGGCCGGCATTGCCATGAACATCGCCCCCATGCCCGTGGCCGGGACCACTTCTCCGGTGACCCTGCCCGCCACCCTCATTGTCCAGAACTGCGAAGTCCTGGCCTCCCTGGCCCTGACCCAGCTGGTCACCCCGGGCTGCCCCGTGGCCTACGGGACCATGGCCAGCAACGCGGACATGCGGACCATGGGCTGCGTCTATGGGTCCCCGGAATCCCGGGTCCTGGAATATGCCGGCGCCCAGATGGCCCGGTACTACGGCATGCTCAGCCGGGGGGACGTGGGCCTCACCGACGCCATGACCAGTGATTTCCAGGCCGGTGCCGAAGGGGCCATGGAATTCGTCAATGCCGTCCGGGCAGGCATCAACTTCCTCCCCGGCTGCGGGAACCTGGGCAGCTTCCTGGGCGCCTCCCTGGAAAAACTGGTCCTGGACGCCGA
>JAKSBM010000544.1 GCA_022361135.1 Desulfobacterales bacterium
CCGGGAGGCCACCCTGATCCGGGTGGCGGAAGGGGTGGAAAACCAGGCCTTTTCCCTGGATCCCCACCAGGACTTTGATGAATTCCATGCCCGATTTTCCAGCCTCAAGGGCATCGGGGACTGGACCGTCAACTACGTGGCCATGCGGGGGCTGGGCATGGCCGACGCCTTCCCCGCCACCGACCTGGGCATCCTCAAGGCCCTGGAAACCCGGGGAAAACGCCCCAGCCCCAAAACCGTTATCAAACTGGCGGAAAAATGGCGTCCCCACCGGGCCTATGCCGCCCTTTGCCTTTGGAATTCATGATGGAGAAGCCCATGTATTACACCCGATTCACCACACCCCTTTGCCAAGTCATCCTGGCCGGAGACGAAACTGGCCTGGCCCACCTCCACCTGGACACGGGCCGGGGAAACCGGGTCTTTGAAATCCAGCCCCACTGGGAGGAAAACCCCGAGTTTTTTGGCAAGGCCCGAACCCAGATCCTGGAATATGCCCAGGGAAAACGCCTGGCCTTTGACATTCCCATCGCCCCCAGGGGCACGGAATTTCAACGGGCGGTCTGGAAGACCCTCTGCCAAATCCCCTACGGCCGGCTGGTGAGCTACGGCCACATCGCCAGGGAAATGGGCAAGGAAAAGGCAGCCCGGGCCGTGGGGGCGGCCAATGGGAAAAATCCCATCCCCCTGATCATCCCCTGCCACCGGGTGGTGGGTGCCAATGGCAGCCTCACCGGCTTTGCCCACGGCACCGAAATCAAAGCCAAACTCATTGCCCTGGAAAAACGCCATTCCCCATGATTCCCCCTTAAACCAAAGGGAGAACCCCGGAAGAAACAACTATGGATTCAAAAGATTCTTCCCGGTGAGATAATACTGCTCCCGTTCCGACCGGGGCACCATATTTCCCCCCGTGGCCCAGACCAGGTGGGTGGCCCGTTCCAGATTCCGGTTCAGGGCCGGGGTCAGGGCGTCCGCAGCACCGGCCCGGGTGATCCGAACCATGCCGGGAAAGCCAGCCAGGGCCGAGGGTTCCAGCTCTATGCCCTGGCTGTCCCGGACCAGGGCCAGATAGCGGTAGAGATTCTCGTCGGAGACGGTGTAGACCCCATCCATGAGGGGGGCCATGACCTTGCCCACAAAGGCCGATGCCCGGCCCACGGCCAGGCCGTCGGCGCAGGTGAGATTGTCCAGGCCGAAATCCTGGACCGACACCCGGTGGTGGAGGCCGGTGTAAAGCCCCAGGAACATGGAGGCGGAATGGGTGGGCTCGGCAAAGAAGCAATGGACATCATCCCCAAAGACCAGCTTCAGGCCGAATGCCACCCCGCCGGGGCCGCCCCCCACCCCGCAGGGCAGGTAGACACAGAGGGGATGCTCTCGGTCCACCCGGATCCCCATCCCATCCATCTGGGCGGCCAGGCGCTGCCCCACCACGGC
>JAKSBM010000055.1 GCA_022361135.1 Desulfobacterales bacterium
GTGGAGCGGGAAACGGGATTTGAACCCGCGACTTCGACCTTGGCAAGGTCGCACTCTACCACTGAGTTATTCCCGCTCAGAACAGGGAGATTTATATAGACTTTGCCCTTCCCTGTCAAGCGTATTTTCATCAGAGCAAAAATTTTCTGGCCTTGATAAAGTAATCGGCACCGGACCAGAGGGTGAATATCAGGGCCCCGTATAAAAGCACCATTCCTATGCCGTGGAAATTAATACCAATATAGGGATAGTGCATGGTCAGAGGAATAATGGCGGCGATCTGAAAGCCGGTTTTGTATTTCCCCAGCCAGGAGGCGGCCACATCCTGTTTGTTCTCAATGAGGACACAACGCAATCCGGTGACGGCCAACTCCCGGCCAATGATCACACAGGCAATCCATCCGGGCATGAAATTCAACTCCACCAGCATGACCAGGGTAGAGGCTACCAGAAGTTTGTCCGCCAGGGGATCGAGAATCTTTCCCAGGCTGGTGACCAGGCCACGGGTGCGTGCCAGGTAACCGTCGAAATAGTCGGTGATGGAGGCAATGGCAAAGAATGCGGCCGCCAAAAACGTTGTCCACCGGGTTTCATACATGAGTAAAACCACGATGAGGGGAACAATTATAATCCGGGAAATGGTCATGAAGTTCGGGGTCAGCACAACGTCTTTGAATTTTTCCTGCCAGGTCATTGTATAAAGGTGTCCGTTTCTTTTTAAAGATTATCCGTTCTTTTTATTCCAGTCGGCCATGAAGGATTCGATGCCCTTGTCGGTCATGTGGTGGGCAGCCAGTTTTTTCAAAACCCCGTAAGGGATGGTGGCAATGTCGGCACCCAGCATGGCGGAATCCAGCACATGGAGCTGATTTCTCACCGAAGCCACAATGATCTCGCTTTGGATATCATAATTACCGAAGATTTGCACGATCTGCTCAATGAGTTCCATGCCCTCCTGGGCCAAATCGTCCAACCGCCCCACAAAGGGAGACACATAGGTGGCTCCGGCCTTGGCTGCCATGAGGGCCTGGAGGGCTGAAAAAATCAAGGTGACATTGGTTTTGATGCCTTCGGCAGTCAGGGTCTTGACGGCCTTGAGCCCTTCCACGGTCATGGGAATCTTCACCACGATGTTCTTGGCAATCTTTGCCAGGTCCCGGGCTTCGGAAACCATGCCTTCGTAATCCAGGGCAATGACCTCGGCACTCACGGGGCCATCCACAATGGTACAGATGTCGGCAATGATATCCTTGAACTCACCCGCTTCCCTGGCAATGAGGGAAGGGTTTGTGGTCACGCCGTCCACCATGCCCATGCTGGCGGCATCTTTGATTTCTTCAATGTTGGCGGTATCGATAAAAAACTTCATTTCACACCTCCTCTTCCAGGAGTACCACTTCCTGGCCGGGTTCGTGTTCCACATTGTCCAGCAATTCAAGGCTGTTTTTCTTCAATACGGGATGAATTGCCTCGGCTCCTATATCACACATGGGTTGTAAAACAAAACACCTTTCATGCATCCGGGGATGGGGGAGTTCAAGGGTTTCCGTTTCCAACACATGGTCCTCAAAGTAAATCAGGTCCAGGTCCACCACACGGGGACCGAACCGGAAGGCTTTGCCGTCGGGATCGAGACGGTGTTCAATGGTTTTCATCTCGGCCAGGAGCGCAACGGGGTCACCAATGGAGGTTTCAATTTTCAGGGCAGCATTCACAAACCAATCCTGGTCGGCAAAATTCTGGGGCTGGGTCCGGTAATAGCGGGAAACGCCGGTGACCTGGATGGCCACATGGGCGTTCAATTCCCCAATGGCCGTATCCAGGTTGGCTTTTTTATCTCCCCTGTTGGATCCAATGCTCAGGTACGCGGTAAAACTAGGGCTCATTTTTACTTCTTTTCTACTTTCAGGGATTTGGAGTAGGCACCCCGAATCTCATTTTCCCCCAGGGCCTGGACCCGGAAATAGGAATCCACGTCGGCTGAAGGTTTTACAAAAAGGGAGGTCACCGAGGCATCCACACGCTCAATGACCCTGAAGGTCAAGGGGCATCCCTGGCAGGCCTCGTTGTCCAGCTCGGCCAAGGAAACCTCAAAGGCCTGGGCCGGAAGAACGCCCTTGGCCTTGGGATAGGTCCAGGACAGGGTTACCCCGCTCTCCTGAACCGTTGCATTAAAATCCCCGGGCACGGCCACGGCCCCTTTTTCAAGGGGAGGCAGGGGCGGCGCTTTGACGCCGCAGGCGGTGAGGCCTACGGCAAGGCAAAGCACCAGAGAGATCCGAATCAATGTTCCGGCAATGGGCTTCATGGGTTCAAATCCTTTTGGGCCGTTTCAACGGCCGCTTTCACCTTGTCAAATCCGGTGCCGCCGTGGGTAATCCGCCGGGCCACCATCTCTTCCAAGGAAATAAATTGATAAATGTCTTCTTCAATGAGATCAGAAAATTGCTTGAACTCATCCAGGGTCAAATCATCCAATTCCTTATCCTGGCTCAGGGCAAAGGCCACGGATTTACCGGCCACACTGTGGGCTTCCCTGAAGGGCATGCCCTTGTTCACCAGGTAATCGGCCAGGTCCGTGGCATTGAGGAAACCGGTGGCACAGGCCTTGCGCATGACGGCCTTATTCACGGTGATGTTGGCAAACATCCGGGTGTAAACATCCAGGCAGATGTTCAAGGTATCCACGGTGTCGAACAGGGGCTCTTTGTCTTCCTGCATATCCTTATTATAGGCCAGGGGCAAAGATTTCATCAATGTGAGAATGGAAACCAAATTGCCCAAAACCCGTCCGGTCTTGCCCCGGACCAATTCGGCCACATCGGGATTCTTTTTCTGGGGCATGATGGAGGAACCCGTGGTAAAGGCATCGGAGATGGTGATGAATCCAAATTCCGAAGAGGACCAGAGGATGAGTTCCTCGGACAGCCGGGACATGTGAATCATGCAGATGGATGCAGCTGAAATGAACTCCATGACAAAATCCCGGTCGGAAACCGAATCAATGGAATTGGCACTGGTTTTTCCAAATCCCAGGATCTGGGTGGTGTAATCCCGGTCCAAGGGAAAGGTGGTGCCGGCCAAAGCCGCCGTACCCAGGGGATTCACATCAATTCGCTTGAGGCAATCCTCCATGCGCTCCCCATCCCGGCCAAACATTTCATAATAGGCCATGAGATGGTGGGCAAAAAGCACGGGCTGGGCCCGCTGGAGATGGGTGTAGCCGGGCATGATCACGTCCAGGTTATTTGCGGCCAGGGCCACCAGCTGCTTTCTGAAGTCCTTGATCATGGCAATGATGTTCTGGGTTTCTTCCTTGATATAGATGCGAACGTCCAGGGCCACCTGGTCGTTGCGGGAACGGCCGGTGTGCAGTTTCCGTCCTACATTTCCGCAGATTTCACCCAGGGCCGATTCCACGTGCATATGGATGTCTTCCAGGGTATCTGTGAATTCAATTTCATTGCGGTCCATCTTTTCCCGGACCTGGTCCAATCCCTGTTTCAGGGTTTCTTTTTCATCATTGGAAATCATGCCCTGCTTGGCCATCATTTCCACATGGGCCTGGGAGCCTTTGATGTCGGCCTGGTACAGGCGTTTATCCACGTCAATGGACGCGTTGAACTTTTCTACCAATTCATCGGTGGACTGTGAAAAGCGTCCACCCCACATTTTTTCGCTCATGGTGCCTGTCTTTCTATGCTCTGGTTTTTAAAATCAAGGCTTCCAAAATGGCCTTGTGCATGTGCCGCTTGTTTTCGGCCTGGTCCCAGAAGGCGGAACCCTCGGCTTCCAATACCTCTTCGCTGATTTCTTCGCCGCGATGGGCGGGCAGACAGTGGAGGACCAGAACATCATCCTTGGCATGGCCCAGGAGTTCCGAATTCACCTGGAAGCCTTCAAATGCGGACAGGCGGCCTTCCAATTCGTCCTCTTCCCCCATGGAGGCCCAGACATCGGTGTAAACCACATCGGCATCGGTGACGGCGGCCACGGGATCGTTGGTCAGGGTGATATTGGCCTTGCCGGCCACATCCGCATCCTTCACCACTTCGGGCTTGAGGGAATGGCCTTCGGGGCAGGCCACCACCAGTTCAAAGCCCAGAACCGATGCTGCATTCACCCAGGAGGCGGCCACATTGTTACCATCTCCCACCCAGACGATTTTCATGCCGTCATAGCCCCCCTTTTTCTCGATCACGGTCATGATGTCCGACAGGATCTGACAGGGGTGAAAGGAATCGGTGAGGGCGTTGACCACGGGGATGGTGGAAGAATCGGCAAACTCCCGGACCAGGTCATGGTCAAAGGTTCGCATGGCAAGGCAATCAATGTA
>JAKSBM010000530.1 GCA_022361135.1 Desulfobacterales bacterium
CCACCATTGGGTGGATTCACTGGCATAGGAAACCGCCATGATGTGGAAGTCATATGAGACCCCGGTGACCATGGGCAGCAGACCCAGAATGGTGGTTACGGCCGTGAGAAGCACCGGACGCAACCGGGTGGCCCCGGCGGCCACAACAGCCTCCCGGATGCCCATGCCGCCCTGGCAGAGTTTGTTGGTATAGTCGATGAGAACAATGGCATTGTTCACCACCACACCGGCCAGGGAGATAATCCCCACACCGGTCATGATTACCCCAAAGGGGCTTTTGATCATGGCCAGCCCCCAGAAGGCCCCCCCAAAGGAGAGGATTACCGAGGTCAGGATCATGGCGGGCTGAATCACCGAGTTAAACAGGGAAACCAAAATAAGGAAAATCAGGAAGAGGGCCATGATAAAAGCCTTGGACAAAAAGACTTCGGCTTCTTTTTGTTCCTGGTCCTCGCCGGTGAATTTAAAGGCATACCCTGGGGGGAGTTCGGCATTGGCCAACAGCTTCTGGGCCTGGATCCGGGCCACGGAGCCCGTGATTTTGGTTTCATCCACATTGGCCTTCACCGTGACCACCCGCTGGTGGTTCTTCCGGACAATATTGCCTAAACCCGTGGAATAGCGAATATCGGCCAGGGTGGTCAGGGGGACCATCTGCCCCGTGGGCGAAGGAATGACCAGTTTGTGGAGGACATCGGCCACCTGGCGGTCGGATTCAGACAGGGTGACGGTGATGTCAAAGTCTTCGTCCCCTTCGTAGTAGGTGGAGACGTCCAATCCGTTGTAGGCCACCTTCAGGGCCGTTCCCACGGCCGAGGTGGTCAGGCCGAACAATGCGGTTTTCTGGCGGTCGATTTTCACCTCCACCGAGGGCAAACCGCCCTGGTAATCGTCCCGGATATCCTTCACATGGGGGATGTCGGCGATGACGGCCTTGAAATCCTCGGCAATGCGGGAGAGGGTGTCAAAGTCTTCACCGGCGATTTCAATGTTGATGGGGGCGCCGGTGGGCGGCCCTTCCCGAAGTTCATCCACGGTGATTTTCACCCCGGGGATCCGGGAAACCCGCTGGCGGATTTCCTCCAGGTCTTCCTTGGTGGGGCTGGTGCGCTGGGCAAAGTCCATGAACTGGATGCCGATGTGGTTGGGCAGGTTGGAGTCGAATACCCCGCCCCCGGCGGAATCCTGGACCACCTTGGTGAAAATATGCTCCACATTGTTAATGTTGGACGGGGCCTGGAAGACGGTGCCGTCGGCCTGGTGATGGTCCTGGAGGGCCATGGACTGGGCATAGCTTCCTCCGCCCACCTGGGTGATGGCCTGCTCCACCTTTTTCACGGTCCGGTCGATGAATTCCATGTCCGCCCCCTCGGGGACCTCAATGTTCACATATGCGGATCGGGGATCAATGGCCGGGAAGAATTCCACCGGCTTTTCAATGCCGATGCGCAGCATCCAGACCTGGAAGAGGAAGATCAACACACAGAAACTGCCCAGGATCACCGTGATTTTGTGGTTCAACGCGTGGTTGAGGATGCGGCTGTATACCGTCAACAAGCGTCCCTTGATCTCCACGGGCTTTTCTCCGAAATCCTCGTCCGGGACCTGGGGGGCCGGTCCGCCATCCCCGGGCATGGGCTGGCGGGTCATCCTGGATGCCTTGATCCGCATGAAAAAGGCGCACATGGCCGGGTTGATCACCAGGGCCACAAAGAGGGAGGATGACAGGGTGATGATGAGGGTAATGGGCAGATAGCTCATGAAATCCCCCATGATTCCCGGCCAGAA
>JAKSBM010000700.1 GCA_022361135.1 Desulfobacterales bacterium
CATCCCAGAGCTGGGCTTCGGTGATGACCTGGTCGGGGAAGGCGTCCTGTGCCAATTCATAGCCCCATTCCCGGAACCCCCCTTCGGTGAACTTCATGATATTGCCCTTGTGCATCAGGGTCACGCTCTTGCGATTGTTTTCCAGGGCATAGGTGATGGCCGACGCAATGAGGCGCTTGCTCCCTTCCGGGGACATGGGTTTCAGTCCCAGGGAACAGGTTTCGGAAAGGTTGCATCCCATTTCCGAATTGAAAATATGGATGAGCTTTTTGGCTTCGTCGGAGCCGGAATCCCATTCAATGCCAGCATAGAGGTCCTCTGTGTTCTCTCGGAAAACCACGATGTCGGTCTTTTCCGGATATTTCACCGGGCTGGGCACCGGGGGATAATAGGCCACGGGCCGGATGCAGGCGAAAAGGTCCAGGGTCTGGCGCAACCGGACGTTGAGGCTGCGCATGCCCTTGCCCACGGGGGTGGACATGGGCCCCTTGATGGCCACATGGTGATCGGCAATGGTCTGGATGGAGGCTTCAGGCAACCCATCCCCGGTGGCCTCAAAGCAATCGTTTCCCGCTTCCACCTCCAGCCATTCAATGGATTTTTCCCCACCAAATTCGGCCTTGATGGCAGCATCCATCACCGTCCGCGCTGCGGGCCAGATATCCTTGCCAATGCCGTCCCCGGTGATATAGGGGATGACAACCTCATCGGGAACCACAAGGGTCCCGGATTCATCGATAACAATGGGAGATGCTGCCATATGGGGTCTTCCTTTATTTTTTTGTTAAGCCACCTCTAAGAATCAAGCCAAACACCTTCTTATGGGAGGTACCATTGGGTTATTTATTACGTTGGCGCAGGGCTTCATACATGGCCATGCCGGCGGCCACGGAGGCATTCAAAGAGTTCACCGGCCCGCTGATGGGGATGGAAACCAGAAAATCGCACTCCTTTCTCACCAGGGGACGGATGCCCTTGTGTTCCCCGCCCACCACCAGGACCATGTTGCCGGTGAGGTCGGCCTGGGCCAAATCCTGCTTTCCGGCGGCATCCAATCCGGCCACCCAGGCCCCCAGCTGCTTGAGTTCCAGCAGGGTGGTCCGGGTATTGGTGATGGGACAGATCCGTGCATGTTCCATGGCACCGGCCGAAGCCCGGGATACCGTGGGTGACGGCAGTGCGGCCCGGTCCTTGGGTACCATGATATAGTCCACCCCCGTACACAGGGCCGTCCGGATTAAAGCGCCCAGATTGTGGGGATCTTCAATGTTTTCCAAAACCAGGATCAAAAATGGGGTTTTCTGTCTTTCCAGATCCTCCATGATCCGATTGGCCGACATGAGGGGGAAGGGGGAAACCGAAGCAATGATGCCCTGGTGGATGGGGGCTTTGGCCATCTCATCCAGCTTTTTCATGGGCAGGGTCTTCACGGGGATGCCTTTTTTCTCGGCCATGTCCACGATTTTCTGTCCCCGCTTGGCCGACCGGGAATCGGCAATATACACGGCATGAAAGGTCCGTACACCGGCCTTGAGGGCCTCACTCACCGAGTGGAATCCCAAAATAAGTTCTGTCCTAGCTTTTCCCGCCATTACGCCGCCTCCGTATATTGGGCAAAAATCCGGGAAAGTTCGGCCACGGCCCGGTCCAGGTCGTCATTGACCAGGACATGGTCGTAGGCGTCCCGGGCCGCCATTTCGCCCGTTGCATTTTCCAACCGGCGGGCAATGACCCCGGGGGCGTCTGTGCCCCGGCCTTCCAACCGGCGTTTTAATTCATCCATGGACGGGGGCATGATGAAAATGGAAACCGGGTTCAAGCCCGAATCCATGATCTGCTTTGCCCCCTGGACATCAATGTCCAAGAGCAGGCTCTTTCCCTGGTCCAGGGTATCGGCCACAAAGGTCTTGGAAGTGCCGTAGTAATTGTCGTGGACCTGGGCGTATTCCAGCATCTGTCCGGCCTCGATCAGGGCCTCGAATTCAGGAATGGTCACAAAGAAATAGTCCTCTCCGTGGACCTCCCCTTCCCGGGGGGACCGGGTGGTGTGGGATACGGAGTAGGAGAGCGCGGAGAACCGGTTCAATACCTGCTGAATCAAGGTGGTCTTCCCAGCTCCAGAGGGAGCGGAAACCACAAATAGGGTGCCGTTTGATGCCATTTTAGTCCTTGTCTTCCCCTTCCCTTTCCTGCTTCATCAATGCTTCATAACGGGAAGCCACGGTCTCGGCCTGGATGGCGGAGAGGATGACATGGTTTGAATCCGTAATGATGATGGCCCGAGTTTTCCGTCCATGGGTCACATCAATGAGGCAGCGGGCATCCCGGGCCTCGTCCTTGACCCGCTTCATGGGACTGGAGTTGGGGGAAAGGATGGCCACCACCCGCTCGGCCACCACAGTGTTGCCAAAACCGATGTTTAAAAGAACCTGTTCCATTCTGTTTCCTGCTTTGTCTAATAGTTTATTCGATATTCTGGACCTGTTCCCGGATCTTTTCAAGCTCGGATTTTAAATCCACCACCAGGTGGGAGAGGACCGCATTTCCAGCCTTGGACCCAATGGTGTTGAATTCCCGGTTGAACTCCTGGATCAGGAAATTCATTTTACGCCCCTGGGATTCCTCGGCATCCATGACCTCCCGGAAAAGTTGGATATGGGAATGGATGCGGGTGATTTCCTCGGAGACATCGCTCTTGTCCGCCAGCATGGCCACTTCCTGGGCCAGGCGCATGGGATCAAAGCCCATGGATTCCGGGCCGTCGGCATCGGCGGTGAGTACGGCCAGACGTTCCTTGAGGCGCTTCTTGTAAATTTTAGGGATTTCCGCGGCTTGTTCTTCCACATCCTTGAGGCTGCCCCCAATGAAATCCATGCGGCCGTCCAGGTCGGTATAGAGGTTTTCACCTTCCCGGCGACGCATGGCATCCAGTTCCCGGGCCGCATCCTCAACCACGCCCAGGACTGCGGTTTTCAGCAGCTCGGCATCCAATTCCTTTTTGGCCGGCAGAATCACGCCCCGGGCCGCCAGGACCTGGTCCAGGGTGGGGGGCACTTCCAGCTTCAGGACATCGTTGACCTGGGTCAGGGCCTTGTAATAGGACTGGGCCTTGATCTCATCCACTTCAAACTGATCCAATTCCTTGGACTCGTCCAGGATGGACAGGCGGATTTCCATGCGCCCCCGGTTGTGGAACCGGGAAACGGTTTTCTTGATCTCTTCTTCCAGGACCTGACAGGCGTCGGGCAGGTAGATGCTGAAATCCAGGTGACGCGAATTATAGGACCGGATGGTCACATCCGCCGTCAGGGTTTCCACGGTCTTGGAAGCCTTGGCAAAGGCGGTCATGCTTTTTATCATTTTCGTTTTCCCTTATATTCTTTTAAATCCAGCATATACTTGGCCCGAACCTTACCCAGAAAGGTCTGGATTTCCCCTCCGGCATAATCGGGATAGGTCCAGTCCAGGGTTTTAAATCCCTCCTTGGACCAGATCAGGGTCAGGTCGGCATAAATTTTCTGTCCAATGTAAATCCGGTGGGAAAAATCCTTTCCCGTGGCCAGGACAAATCGGGAGGGCAGCATATACCCCGGATCAATGTTAATCTTCCGGTTCCCCTGGTCCATGTATTCCTTTTCCACTTCGTTGGTGGCCAGCTTGATCTCGGCCAGAAGCTCCTGGTCCACCAGGGGCTTGAAGGCCAGCACCCGCCGATAGAGGGGATTGCCCATTTCCTTGTGATAATATTCCGTAAAATCGAAATCCATCCAGGCCGACATGAGATCCAGGGGGCCGCCAATGGCCTCCAGCTTTTCGAACAGGGAGGGAAAGAGGGACTTATCCGGGGTAAAAACAGACATGATCAATTTGCCCGGGTCCGGCGCCTTGGGAATACTCATTTGGTATACGGCTTGGCGTCTTCCACCAGCATGATGGGGATATCGTCGCGGATTTCATACACCAGCTTGCAGGGGTCGCAGATCAGTCCGTCTTCAGCAGGGGTAAGGATAAGTTCCCCCTTGCACTGGGGGCACACCAGAATTTCCAGAAGTTCCTTGGACACAGCCATTTTCTTCTCCTTACAGGTATATCAGATTTCGGCCGTTTTCACAGCCTGCATGGTTTGCAATTTGTAGTACTCGCCCTCCAGGGCCATGAGTTCATCATGGGTCCCCTCCTCTTCAATGGCACCGTTCTTCAACAGCACCACCCGGGAGGCATAATCAATGGTGGAAAGGCGATGGGCAATGACAAAGGAGGTCCGCCCCTTCATCAGGTTTTCCAGGGCCTTCTGGACCACCCGCTCCGCCTGGGAATCCAGGGCCGAGGTGGCTTCGTCCAAAATCAGCACCGGGGCATCCTTGATCAGGGCACGGGCAATGCAGAGCCGCTGTTTTTCCCCGCCGGACAGGCGGGAACCCAGTTCCCCGATCACCGTGTCGTACCCCTGGGGGAAACGCATGATGAAATCATGGGCAAAGGCCGACCGGGCTGCGGCTTCGATTTCTTCGTCCGTGGCGTCCATCTTCCCGTAGCGGATGTTCTCCCGCACGGTTTCGTTGAAGAGGATGGGCTCCTGGGTCACGATGGAGATATGCTCCCGCAGGGCCTTCACCGATACATCCCGGACATCAATGCCCCCGATGGAGACGGAACCGCCCGTGACATCGTAAAGCCGGGGGATGAGATTCACCAGGGAGGTTTTCCCCCCGCCGCTCATCCCCACCAGGGCGATGACGTCGCCGGAAGCCGCCTTGGGATTGATATGGTTCAATGCCGGTTTTTCCGCATTGTCATAGGCAAAGGTCACATCCTTGAATTCCACCTCCAAATCGTCCCGGGACAGGGACTTGGGGGCCCTAGGATCCAGGATGGTCTCCTCCTGTTCCAGGATGTCAAAAATCCGGGAGGCGGCAGCCACCCCTTCCTGGATGGTATTGTTCAGCTTGGCCAGCCGTTTCACGGGATCATAGAGCATCATCACCGCAGTGATGAATGAAAAAAAGGTGCCCGGCGTGGAGGTGCCGTTGATGACCCGGGAGCCGCCGAACCAGATAATGAATGCAATGCCCAAGCCCCCCACAAATTCCATCACCGGCGAAGAGAGCGCCTTGGCCATGACCTTTTTCATTTCAAGTTTGAAAAGCAGGCGGGCCTTGTCCCGGAAGCGGACCTTTTCAAAATCCTCCATGCCGAAAATCTTAATGATCTTGGCACCGGAAAATGTTTCGTGGAGGAAGGAGTTGAGGTCGGCCATAGTCTCCTGGGTGCCGGTGGAGAATTTCCGCACCCGTCGCCCAAAGAGAAGGATGGGGTAAAAGGCCAGGGGCAAAACCACAAAGGCGCCGGTGGCCAGTTTCCAATCCTGGTAAAAAATCACGCATAAAAAGACGATTACCGAGAAAAAATCCCGGAAGATATTAATCACCGCCGTGGAAACCATGCCTTTGACGATGTTCACATCGTTGGTGATCCGGGACATGAGACGCCCGGTTCTCTCCTTGTGGATGAAGGCCATGGGCAAATCGGTGATTTTTTCGTAGAGGGCTTCCCGGAAATAGCGAATGATCCGCTCCCCAATGTAGTTCATCAGGTATTCGGAACCATAACTTCCCACCCCCTTGATCAGGAAAATGAGAATGGCCAGCCCCGGAATGAGCAGGAGCATTTCCTTGTTTTTGGCCACAAAGATGTCATCCATCACCGGCTTGACCAGAACCGCCATGGCACCGCCGGCGGCAGCCACCATGACCATGCAGATGGAGGCCAGAATCAACTGCCTTTTGTATTGTAAAACCAGGTTGATAATCTTTTGTTGCCGGGGTTTGGACAGAACGGCTTCTTTTTTATTCATAGTCCCTTATTATTCGATAGCGACCTATTGTCAATCCTTAAAAAACATGAGACATATGGCCCCATGACGAAAAACGCCTTTATACCGAATTTCTGGAAAATTTACAATATGATCTGGCGGGCCGCCATCCCTTTTTTAAAGGGGAATCCGCGCCTGGCCCCTACCTTTGACCGACGCATTCCCGGGGCGAAACGCAGCCCCGCCGACCTGTGGATCCAGGCCGCCTCCGCCGGGGAAGCCTTCCTGGCCGTTTCCATCCTCAAGCAGCTGGCACCGCCGGCTCCCATGAAGGTCCTGGTCACCACCACCACGGACCAGGGAATGGAGATCCTGGAATCCGGTCTGAAGGCCCCGGACCGCCATCATCCCAACCTGGACATCACCCTGGACCGCTTCCCCTTTGACATGCCCGATGCCGTGGCCGAAGCCATTGACCAGGTCAATCCCCGGCTCATGGTCCTGTTGGAAACCGAAATCTGGCCCGCCCTATTCCACGGCCTCAAGGCCAAGGGATGCCCCATCTTCATCCTCAATGCCCGCATGTCCGACCGCAGCCAGGGCCGCTATTACCTCACCCGGAAATTCTGGGCCCCCTTTGCACCGGACCGAGTTTTGGCCATATCCAAGGCCGATGCGGCCAAGTACGCCCGGGTTTTCCCCGGCCTGGAGCCGGAAACCATGGCCAATATCAAATTTGAATACCTGGATGCGGAATCATCCGCCCCCCAAGGGGAGAAGGCCAAGGCCAAGGCGTTGTCAAAATGGTTGCCCCCAAACCTGGACCTCACCCTGTTGGCCAGTTTCCGCCGCACCGAAGAAGAACAGCTGACCCGCCTCATCCCGGCCCTGCTCCATAGACGCCCCCACCAGGTCGTTGCCCTCTTCCCCCGGCACATGCACCGGGTCCCGGCCATGGTAAAGCAACTCAAAAAACTGGGCCGCCCCTTCCATCTCAAATCCCGGATGATCCAACCGGCCCAGGCCGGTGAAATTGTCCTCTGGGACGAATTCGGCGCCCTGCGCACGGCCTATGGCCAGGCCAATGCCGTATTTGTGGGCGCCAGCCTCCGGACCCTGGGGGGGCAAAATTTCGTGGAAGCCCTGATCCAGGGCGCCCCCACCGTCATCGGTCCCCATTGGTCGGATTTCAAGTGGGTGGGGGAAGAGATCATCACCTCGGGCCTCCTCCGCCAGGCCCCGGATGTGGACGGCGTGGCAGATACCCTCCTGGGATTTTTGGAATCCCCCCCGGATCGCAGGGAAATCAGAGCCCAAACCCGGGCCTACCTGTCACAGCACACCGGCGGCACCCAGGCTGCCTGCACGGCCATCCTGAACAGCCTTTTCCCGGACACCACCCCCGGTTAATACCGGGGGAAGGCTTCCAAAGCCGCCCCTCCCACTCCAAACCCAGGAATACCAGGCGTCATCCAAAAGACCCATCTCCATTGGGATATCCCTTGCGCATCTCAAACAAATTCAATGGAAACATCTTCTTGAAAACCACCATAGGCATGCGTCCACGCACATTTCACGAAGTGGATTTACCATGCCCCCCTGCCAACGACCCATTTCTTCTGTAACAGGTGGCCTTGGCAGGACCAAGAACACGACACCAACAGATCCAACACCCTGAATTCAAATCAAAATTTCACATTTTAAAAACAGCCCATGGTTTCCACCTACACACGATAGGATCAACCTATAGCTTTATAGGTTTTTAATATTTTTAAATTATCAGAAACCATGAAATAGTCTCTCCAAA
>JAKSBM010000232.1 GCA_022361135.1 Desulfobacterales bacterium
CCGGGCGGCTGCCGAATATGCCAGGGCCGTGCGCAACGGTTTGGCCCAATTCCAGTCCGATGGGTTTGACCGGGATGAATTCATGGCCTGGGTGGAAGAGATGGGCAATGACCTGGCCGGATCGGACGGGGTGCTGGATGATTCCGGCCGGGTGCCCGAGTCCAGCTTGGGATGGTGGCGCCAGGTCCATCGTTCCACCGGGGATGCTGCCCGGTATGCATTGGAAAATGGATTAAAGAGCGATCCTGTTTTCATTACCTTTCTTGAACATGTGGAAAACGGGTTTGGCATCTCTGCATTGGATGGGGGCGGACGGCCCACCGGCGAACTCAGCGTGGACGATTCCGGCTTTCATACATGGCGGGGAACCGTTTCCTTGGAAGAAGCAGGGGCCGATGCCCAATGGCGTCCCGGGGACGAGCTTACCGGTTACAACACGGAAATTCTGGAAGAGGGCGTTTATCAATACAGCCGGGAACCCGGGGTTACGTCCCAATTACCCGAACAATTTGCCCTCCAGGAAGATGGATCTTCGGTTCCCACGGCCAGTTCGGATTCCGATCCCGACAGCCGGGCCACCCGCCAGGGGGACGATTCCGGGTCGGTATGGAGTGATGCCGGGGCTTCCGATGCCGATTCCGTATACGGGGACAGCATTTCAGTCATCAGTTCCGAGGGGGGGAATCCCGATACCCTTCCCGATGATATTCCCGCACCCGGCTTTCCCCAGCCGGAATTCACCGACAGTTTGGAAGAACCCGTGGCCGCCCTGGTGGAGGAAACCCTTGGGGGAATCTCTTCAGTTGATTTTCACACCCAGTATGATGCCCTTTCCCAGCTCCAGCAGGGAGAGGTGATTTCCCGATTGCTGGAAAGCCATGGGGCGGATCCGGAAAACCAGGATTTGAAATCCACCCTGGCCGACATCCAGGTCGAAGTGGTGAAATTCGTCTCCGGCGGCCGGGTATCTGAATCGGCCCGCTTCACGGCGGAAGTGCTGTTGGAACAGCTTCGCCGGACCCGGATTTCCGAAGGGGCCGATGTCAGCGGCAATGTATATGAACACATGCGTCTGGATCCCTGGCAGGCGGAACTGGCCCTGGAAACCAGCCGTAGGAACAAGGCCGTTCAGATGACAGTGGACGAAGACGGAAATCGCGTACTCTCCACCAGTTCCGATTATTATTCCACCCAAGTCGTGGCCCTGAATGATCGGCCGTCCTTTGGGGAAGGCAGTGTCCCCGGGATTTCCGAAGCGCTGTTGGACGAAATTCGTCCCCTGACCTGGGATTGGTGGCAGGCGGCCAGGGGCGGGAGCAGTTCTGCCAATGTCGAGGTTTATGATTGGGTTTTTAAATCCTTTGGCCATGGAAATCGTACCGGCATCGATTCTTCCATGCCCGCCTATGCGGCTATTACCCGGGATCCCGATGGTAAAATCGCAGCCATCGGCATCTATAGCGAACGATTTGACGGGACCATCCAAAATGATTACACCGTTACCCGTGCGGCCCTGGCCGAATCCCCCAGGCCGGCCGGAACCTATTGGGTGGGGGCCGGTGCAGACAATCAATTGGTATCCCTGCGGGATATCCACACCCGGTTCCCGGATCGGGCCATTACGGCCCTGGTGACCAATTCCCATTCCTGGAAAACCGATATTGGGCTTTACTTTGAAGGCCAGGGCGGTGCCCCGCTTTTTGCCGATTCACCAGTGGTGGACTTTCCCCAGGCCCGTCAATTGTTGGTGGAACGGAAAATTGCCGTTTTAAAGCAGGCCGCCGATGAGTTATCCGGCCAGTTGGAAGGAGATGAAGACAGCCCGGAAAGTTGGGAAGATACCGTGGCCGACCATCAGACCACCCTGGATGACCTCCAGGCCCGGGTAGACGCCGGCATTGACCAGCGTTCGGCCCTGGAAATGGAAACCCGGCTGGAAAACATCCGTGGTGATCTGGCCCGGGTGAGCCATGCCGCCGGCCTGGATTCCCAGGGCGAGTACACCGGAGGCACCGACGGCACCATTTCAGAACTCCTGGGGTTCCAGGATGCCACCACCGCCCCCGAGGGTGTGGAACTGCCCGATGGATCCGCATACCAGGAATACATCGATGATCTGGTGGCCGAAGTGGTCTCCGGAGAAGCCGGATTGGCTCAAATTGACCATTTTCTGGAAGCCTATGAAGATGTCATCGATCTTCGGGATGCCGTGGCCGAAGGATTGGGCAAGGCCCATTTGGATAATCCGGGCATTGATCGATTGACGAATATCCTGGATGCCGTGGATCCCTCCTGGCGGCCCCGGACCCTTCCCACCCCGCCCGAAGAACCCGAACATGCCAAGTTGGAGCAGGCCCTGCCCACCCTTGACCAAGAGTTAAAGGGTCAGGTGGAGGATTTGGTCACCGATGTGGTGGTCAATGGTTTGGATACGGCCTCTTTTAACCAACGCTATGGGGCTTTCACCGAAGATCAGAAGAGCATTTTGGTTTCCCGCCTCTTGGAAAACTTGGGTCTGGATCCCACCAATGCACATTTGACTGAAATCCTTTCCGGGCTGGAAGATCGGATTCTCACACAATACAAGGACCATAATTTAAGTAGCTCGGCAGAACTGGTGGTGGAAACCCTTTTGGAACGGGTGCGCCGTTCCGGTGCCGGCCAGACCACGGTGAGCGACTCCCATGAGGGTGAGCTTTACCTTGATCCGGTGCGGGCCGGCCTCCTCATGGATTCTCCCCCCGAGGTCCGGGCCAATTATTGGCAGACCCAGGATGGCCAGTCCACGGCCGTGGATGGAGATGGAAGTTACAGAACCCGGGTTTTTGCCCTGATTCCCGAAGGGGAGACTGATCCCCATGGCGCATCCACGCCCACGGAAAACCAGCGCACCCGGTTTGAGGACGTTATTTTCAAGTGGAGCGGAGTGGCCAGCCACTCCGGTGCAGACGTGGCCACGGTGGGCATCTACAACAAGCTCATGGAATATGTCCAGGATGCCTATGAAGAAGGGAATGTGGCCAATCCCGATCATTTGGTGGTGGTGGAAGCCCCCAACCGGGAGATTGCCGCATTCGGCACCTATACCCGCAATGGGGAAACCGGGGAGGTGAACATTGATTTCATTGCTGCCAACCCGGCACTCCTTTACGCTGAACGGCCCGAAGGTATCCTTTGGCGGGGGGCAGGGCGGGCCGCCATCCTGGCTGCATCCCGGGACATTGCACAGCGTTTTCCCGATGCCGTGATCACCATCACCCCCCAGAACCCCAGGGTGGAGACCACATCCAGGGACTTTTATTTCGGGGAAAATCGGACCCCCCAATTGTTCACCGGGGAATCCGGCCAACCCCTGGGGGATTACACCGATGCACAGACTGCCCTTTTGGAACGCCAGCAGGGCGCATTGAACCGGGCCGTGAATGAATTGCGTCAATTTGTGGATGAAACCGACAGCCTGGTGGGCACCTGGCGGAACCGATTGGAGGAATTAAATGCAGAACTCACCCAGCTTTCCGTTAATTTGGACATTGAGGATGAGCCCGAGACCGTTCGCAACCTGGGGGAAACGTTCCAGGAAATGCAGCGTCGTTTTGCCCTCATTGCCGAACAGGCCAAATCCGCCAACCCGGAAGAATTTGAAGAAGGATTGACCACGGCCACCCTGGATCTGGCCCGGCGCCATTACAGTCTGCCCGACGATGCCACCGGCGTTTTCCGGGATCTCACCGCCGATCTGCCCGAGGATTTTCCCTATAAGGGGTTTTTCGAATCTGCTCCAGGCACCCCGGATCAATTTGCCAGCCTGTTGAATATGCTCATTCAGACCCTGGGGCCCGAGGAAACAGCCTCCCGGCTTAAGCCCAGGATGCAGGAGGCGGTTTCCGGTCTCATTTCCAGGGAGGTTTCGGTGTGGATTGCCGATTCCCTGCTCAATATCGGTGCCCAGCAACCCGATGCCGTGGATGCCTTTTTTGATCACATTGGAACGGAACTCAGTGAAGATTTTGCCAATGAAATTTCCGGGCCCCTGGGGGATGAATTCCGCTCCATTTCCAGCCATAGCCTGGATTCCGGCGGCCCCCTGTCCGGGGATCTGCCCGATGGCTTGCGGGTGGAAGGCCAGGGAAATGGTCGGGTCACCGCTCCAAACGATGAATTGGTGGCCCAGGGTAACGCCCTGGTGGAAGAGTTGGATGACGGCACCCTATCCCTGGAGGAATTCCAGGAAGCCTATGCCGGATTTGACAAGGGCTACCAATACACCATGATTTCCCGGCTTTTGGAAATTTACAATAACAATCCCGAAGCCCATGCCGAGGTTTTTGACTTCCTTAAAGGGGCCGAGGCCGATGTGCGGTCCGCCTATTTTTCCGAACTCCTTTCCGAGCGCGCCACCGCGGTGGTGAACCATCAATTGGAAGCCGTACGCTGGTCCGATAAAGGCATTGCCGAATACTATGAAGCCGGGGATCCCATATTCCTGGATCGCCTCAGGGGAAGTCGGCTTCTTGCCACGGCCCCGGACACGGGCACGGTGGAGGAATGGTATCGGGATCCGGAAACAGGGGATGTCTACACCCGATCCTCGGATCAGCCCTACAATACCCAGGTCTATGAACTCCAGGGGGATGCCTATGTTCGAACCACGGCCATTGATACCGGTCGTCTGCCCCAGGGCAATGCTGAAAATTTCCAGGACTGGTCCGGCAGGGAAGATGCCCTGGAAACCGCCCGGAACTGGTTGGAAACCGCCCGGGAGAACAATTTGCCCGATTACCTGGTGGGCGATTATCAGACCATTGTTACGGCCATGGAAGACGGTCACCTGGGCGGAGCCAGCGCCACCGAGCACCGGCCCACCTATTTGACCATCACCCGGAATCCGGTCACCGGAGAGAGCTTCCTGTCCTCGGAGGCCTTCTGCCCGCTCGTGGCCGTGTGGGCCATGGCAGACGCAAACAACGTGTGGGCCAACGTGCAGGAACGATGCCAGACATCTCTGAGCAATGA
>JAKSBM010000836.1 GCA_022361135.1 Desulfobacterales bacterium
ACATGGGGGTGTCTGAAACCTTGACCCTTGCCACCATTTTCGCACCCTTGAGTAGAAAGGGGATATCCTGCAATGCCCGGGGCAGGGCCGGAGCGGCGTCCACGGCGTTGCAAAGGGGTCTGGTGTCCAGGATGGCGGCGATGTCCACCTTCTGGGCCACCAGATGGGAGGCCACCAGGGGAATCAGGGGGCCGTTGCCGGCAATGACAACCGGGCCCTTGGGGGTAACGCCGGCATCCTTTTGCAGGATGTCCGAGGCGCCGGCACCCATGACCCCGGGAAGGGTCCAGCCGGTGAAGGGCACGGGGCGTTCCATGGCGCCGGTGGCCACCACCAGGTAGTGGGCCTTGAGTTCTTTTGTTTGGTTATTGTGGGAGCAAAGAACCCGGCCGGGTTCGGCAAACCAGACCGTGGTGTTGGGCTGGTAGGCGGCACCGGAGCGGGTGAAACGCTGGATGACGGCCAGGCCGTTTTTCCGGTCTTCGGCCGAGAGAAAGCGCCTTTCGGCGTGTTTTGCCGGAAGTTTTCGATAGATCTGGCCGCCGGGCATGTCCTGCTCATCCACCAGGAGGACTTCCAGTCCGTTTTCCGCGGCAGCAGCAGCGGCATTGAGACCGGAGGGACCGGCGCCGACGACGATGAGATCCCATTGATCCTGCATCAGCATGACTCCGTAAGTTCTGTTTGTTTCTTAATGACCATGCCCTCCCGAACCGGGATGAGGCAGGCCTGCTGATTGGGGCGGCCGTCTATTTCCACCAGGCATTCAAAGCAGACGCCCATGAGACAATGGGGGCCGCGTTTTTCCCCGGTCATGGGGTTGATGCTGGTGTGGTCGGCATGGACATGGCCCAGGAGGGCGGCAGCCACGCTGATGCCCTTGGGAACCCGGTGGGGTTCCCCTTCAAAGGTCACATTGACCATGTTTTGATTTGATTCTGTATTCATGATCTTCCTATTGTGGGGCCGGTGTTTATGGGGTTAGGACGCAAACCGGGCCAGCCCGAAGGCCTGGTGGTCGCCGGCCGAATCCCGGCCCAGAATATAATCGGGCAGCACCGCGGCGTGGGCCGCAGCCAGGGTCACGGCGCTGTGGGCATTAATGAGAAAGAGATTGGGGTGCCCGGGCAGGGTGTCGTAGATGGGGAATCCGTCGTTGGGCATGACCCTGAGGCTGCTCCAACAGCGGATGACACGGAGGTCGGCAATTTTCGGCCACACGGCCTGGGCCCATTGGCCTTCCTTGGCAACGGATTCCGGCACCAGGTGGGTGTCGGTACCCACGTTTTCGTGCATGAAACCCACCATGACGGTACCCCCGGGTGTCCGGGTGATGCCCAGTAGGGGGATGGGGAGGATATTTCCCACCCGCTCGGTGAGCAATACCTGGCCCCGGTCGGGGTGGATGGGAACGGTGACCCCAAAGGGGCGGGCCAGGGGCAGGTTGCCCAGGCCGCCGGCCATCACCAGTCGTTCGCAGGTGAAGGTGGTGTCCGGGGTGGTGACCCGGTATCCCTTGTCCTGGCGTACGATGTCCACGGCACGGGTTTGGGGCATGAAGGATCCCCCGTATTTGACCATGGAGGCCCGCAGGGCAAAGAGCAGTTTCAGGGGTTCCACAAAGCCGTCCTGGTCGCAGAAGGTGGCGCCCACCACCTGGTCGCCAAAGGTGATTTTGGGCAGCAGTTTTTCAAGTTCTTCCCTGGAGAGCATCTCCCCGGGGTATTCACCGCCGGCTTCGGCCCTGAGGTCTTCAATGTATTTGGCCCGGCGGTCGAATTCGGCCTGGCCCAGGCAGGGAATGATCCCCCCCACGGGCTGGTAGGCAATGTCGATGCCCGAGGTGGCCTTGAGGTCCTTGTCCAGGTCGGCAAATAAGCGGGAGGAGAGAAATCCCCAGCGGACATAGGCCGGGTTTCCCAGGGCCTTGGATTGGCACCAGATCAGGCCCATATTGCTCCGGGAAGCCCGATCCTTAAGGGGGGACGCATCCATGACGCCTACGGATTCGCCCTGCTTGGCCAGGCCGTATCCGATGGCGGCACCGGTGACCCCGCCACCGATGATGAGGACTTTGAAGTGTTGTTCTGCTTTCATGATACCTGGCTTTTATTGGGTCGGCTTTTTATAGGCAATGGCGTCCACTTCCACCTTGCAATCGCACATCATGGCCGACTGGATGGTGACCCGGGCCGGGGCATGTTCCGCCTCAAAATACGGGGCAAAGACCTTGTTGAATTCGGGGAAATCCCGGGGGTCGTCGATCCAGACACCCACCCGGACCAGATCCTTGGCTTCGTATCCGGCCTGGGCCATGACGGAAAGGAGATTGTCAAAGCAGAGCCGGGCCTGTTCGATCATGCCGCCCACAATGAGTTCACCCTTTTCATTTCTGGGGACCTGGCCGGTGACATGGAGCCATCCGTCGGCTTCCACGGCTTTGGATACGGGTAGTCCCACGCCGGGTTTGGGTTTTCCATAACGTTTAATATCACTCATGTCGCTTTCCTTTATGTGGGGTCCGGCAGCCGGGAGGCCCGGCTGCCGGTATGTTATATCGGGAAATATGTATTTCCGTTATTTGGCCCGGATACCCAACGCATCGATGGTCTGGCCCAAATCTTTGTACTGCTGTTTCAGGACGGGTGCCCATTCTTCGGGACCCATGTAGGAGGGGGTGGCGTGGATGTTTTCCAGAGCCTTAACAAATTCGGGGTTTTTGACCATGTTTTTGGTGGCGGCGGCCACCTTGGCCACGATGTCCTTGGGGGTTCCCTTGGGGGCTGCAATGCCGCCCCAGCCAATGAATTCTCCCGGAATGCCCAGTTCGGCAAAGGTGGGAACATTGGGGAATTTTTCAGACTTGGCACCCAGGGCCAGGAGTTTTACGGCGCCGGATTTTACCTGGGGAACGTAGTTCTGGGGGAAAACAAAGGAGACATTGGTGTGTTTGCCCAAAAGGGAGGTAACGGCCGGGGCGGAACCCTGGTGCTCAACGTGTTTCAACTCGACGCCGGCTTCCTGTTCGTAGTGCTGCATGGCCAGGGTGAGCCAGGTGGTGGCACCGGGGCTGGCATAGAGCAGGGTGTTGGGGTTGGCCTTGGCTTCGGCGGTGAATTCTCCCAAATCGTTCCACCGGGCATCCTTGTGGGCAATGACGGCGCAATTGCCGATCATGATCCGGGAAATGTATTCAAAGCTGTCCACGTCATAGGCGGTCTTGGCGGTCTGGGGTGCGATGAGTACGGCACCGGCCTGGGCCAGGAAGAGGGTGTAGCCGTCGGGACGGGCGTGGGCGGCAAAGGTGGTACCGGCCACACCGCCGCCACCGGTTTTATTCACAACAATAACGGGCTGCCCCAATTCTTTTTCGGCAAAATCCGCCCAGACCCGGGCGGTGAGGTCGGCGTCTCCGCCGGGGGAGTAACAGACAATGAGTTTGATGGGTTTCTTGGGATACGCCTTGGCAAAAGCGGGCAGGGAAATCATTCCCACGGCCACGGTGGCCAACAGCAGGATCTTAACCATTTGTTTCATGCGTTTCATGTTCACTTCCTTCTTTGTTGGGGTTGTATTCCGTTATGCCCCGGAACGTTTGTCCCGGGGCGGTTTTCCGTTACAATGCTCTAGGCCGCGGCGCCCTGGGCGGCGGCTTTCTTTTTCTGTTTCATCCGGGTTCTGGCAATACTGATGATGGAAATCAGGGCCAGGGCCAGGAAGACCACGGGGATGGGGCGGGTGAAGAAGATGGAAAAACTGCCGTTGGAGATCACCATGGCCTGGTCAAAGGCTCGTTCCCAGATGGGACCCAGGATAAACCCGATGATGAAAGCGCCGGCGGAGAATTCAAACTTATTCATGAGGAATCCCACAATGGCGAAAAAGATCAGGGTAAAGATGTCGAACAGGCTCTGGTTGATGGAGTATGCCCCCACAAAGCAGAACACCGTCACACAGGAAAAAATCAAGTGCTTGGGCAGCTGGGAGAGCTTGATCCAGAGGTTGAATCCCATTTTGGCGATGACGAAGAGCAAGAGGTCGCACATGAGCAGGCCGCCGAAGATGCCGTAAATGAGATGGGTGTGTTCGTAGAAAATGGTGGGCCCGGGGGTGATGCCCTGGATCATGAAGGCCCCCATGAGGATGGCGGTGACGTCGTCGCCGGGGATCCCCAGGGTGAGCATGGGGATCATGGCGGCTCCGGTGGTGGCGTTGTTGGCCGCTTCCGGGGCGGCCAGGCCGTCGATGGCACCCTTGCCGAATTTTTCCGGTTTTTTGGAGGCTCGCTGGGCTTCGGAGTAGGACATGAAGGCCGCGGGTGAGGCCCCCAGTCCGGGCAGGGCACCCAGGAAAGATCCAATGAAGGAGGACTTGATCAGGGTGGCCAGGCAATACTTGAATTCCGCCCAGGTGAACCGGTTGTCGTTTTTATTCTGGGAAAGTTTGAGCTTTTCACTGGCCTTTTCCCTTACAATGGATCCCACCTGGCGGAGGACTTCGGGCAGGCAAAGCAGGCCGATGACCATGGGAATCAGGGAGATACCGCCGATGAGTTCGTAGGAACCGAAGGTGAAGCGGGTGGCCCCGGAGGTCTCTGAAATTCCGATGGTGGACAACCAGATGCCTACGCCGGCGCAGATGATCCCCTTGATGATGGAGGGACCGGAGATGGAGCCCACCACGGTGAGGGCCAGGACGATGATGCTGAAACGTTCCGCCGGGCCGGCCTTGAGGGTAATAATGGACAGGGGGGCGGCCACAAAGATCAAAAGCAGGTTACTGAAGACATCGCCGAAGACCGATGCGGTGAGGGCGGTGTTCAGGGCCTTGCCGGCCTGTCCCTTCTGGGTCAAGGGATAGCCTTCCATGGCGGTGCACACCGCCGGAGGTGCTCCGGGGGTGTTCAACAGAATGGCGGAAATGGATCCGCCGAAGATGCCGGCCTTGTAAATCCCCAACAGCATGGGAATCCCGATGAGGGGGCTGACATAGAAGGTCATGGGCAGCAGGATGGCAATGGCCATGATCCCGGAAATTCCGGGGATGGCGCCGAAGATCAGCCCGGTTAAAACCCCCACGGAAATGCCCAACAGGGGCCCGGGGGACAGAATGGATGCAAGTCCGGATAAAATTTCTCCAACCATTTACAATACTCCTTATTCGAAAAAGATGCCCAGGGGCAGCATGATTTTCATTAATTTCAATGCCACGTAATAGAGGATGACACTGAAGGCGATGAAACCGGGGATCATGACCTTGAAATTCCGGCCGTTGAGGATGTACGCCACGGCCACCATGATGATGGGGGTGGCAATGACAAATCCAACATAGTGGAGGAGGATCAGGTAGAGGAAGAGTAATCCCAGGTAAATCAGGGTATTGACCTGGTTGACGGGGGCCGAAGCCTTTTCCTTTGCCTGGGGATCAGCCGTGGGTTTGGAGAGGAATCCTGTGACCATGAGCACCAGGCTCAAGATGACCACCAGAACCATGACAAACCGGGGGAAGGAAAGGGGGCTGACCGCGGAGTGGGTCCCTCCGCTGACAAAGTGATGCATGTTCAAAAGGAATGGAAAGCTGATCATAAAAAGGATGAAGCCGATGATGATATCGGTGGAATTCCCTTTTTTGAAAAACTGTTTCATGGGGCGTCCTTAGGGTTTGGGGTTAACGATTTCCGGTATCCGGCCCAGGGGCTGCATCCATGAATACCGATCATAAAAAAATTAGTTTGGAATTGTGCAGGTAGTGTGCCAGATGGGGTGGTATAAGTCTAAGTTTTGGAAATCATAACAAATAATTATTCTGATTTGAAGGGTGGGGAATTGGGTGGGCTGTAATGTTTTGTTACAGGTTTTTTGGGGCTGGGTTGGGGGAAATTTGGAAAAAGGGAGACCGGATATCCGCAATCCGGTGAAAACACGTCCGATTTTGGAATGGATGTAATGATATGTTACATGTAATAAAAGTTTACACCCATTTTCCGGCCCGGGAAAATCTGCCTTGACAATGATCGTGAATGGGCAGATAACCTGCGGCGGAACAATCCCATAACCCTATTAATAAGTGCAGCCAGTACCATGAACATCGCCCTTGTCCCCCTGATCTCCTTTGTTGTGGCCACCACCTTTTCCCCCGGACCCAATAACATCGCCTCGGCCTCCATGGGGTTGACCTATGGATACCGAAGGACCCTGGGATTTCTCCTGGGAGTGACCACGGGCTTTTTCTGTATCATGATGGGCTGTGCCTTTCTCTCTTCCACATTGCTGGAGTTGCTGCCGGCGGCCGAACAATACCTGCGCTGGGCCGGGGCCCTTTACATTGCATGGATGGGGGTGGGGATGTTGAAAACCCGGGATGTTTTCCTGGAAAGGGAGGTGCCCCCCCGGGCCTTTGTCCGGGGAATGGTGCTTCAATTGGTCAACCCCAAGGCCCTGGTCTACGGCATGACCCTCTATTCCACCTTTTTGTCTTCCATCTCCGGCCAGGTGGGGCCCTTGGCCTGTTTCGGCCTCTGTTTTTCCGGGGTAACCTTCATTGCGGCCAGTCTATGGGCCCTGTGCGGGGCGGCCATTAAAAATCGGCTGGCCAGTGCCTGGTTTGCCAAATCCGTGAATGCGGCCCTGTTCATGCTCCTCATGTACACGGCCCTGGATCTATCCGGTCTTCTCCCTTAGGCCGTGGAGGTCGAGTTTCCGATATAGGGTGGGGCGGCTGATCCCCAGGAGTCGGGCCACCTTGCTCACATTGCCCTTGTGCTTTTCCATGAGGCGCTGGATCATCTGCTTTTCCATGTTTTTCAACAGGGTTTCCTTTTCCGGAAGAAAGGGTTGCTCCTCGGCATCCCCCAAGCCCAGGTCCTCCACCTGGATTTTGTCGTGGGATGCGATGTTCACGGCCCGCTCCACCATGTTTTCCAATTGACGGATGTTTCCCGGCCAGGAGCGGTTGGTGATTTCCGACAGGGCCTGGTCCGAAAAGGTGAGGTCGGGCTTGTTCACCAGGCGGCGGATCCGGGTGAGAAAGGCCCGGGCCAGTTTCCGCACATCCCCATCCCGCTGGTCCAGGGGGGGAATGTCGATGCGAAAGGTGGATATCCGGTAGAAGAGGTCCTGGCGGAAATCCCCCCGGATGATGGCCCGTTCCAGGTCCACGTTGGTGGCCGAGATCACCCGCAGGTCCACCATGATGGGGTAAGATCCCCCCACCCGGTAAATTTCCCCGGATTGCAGGGCCCGCAGGATTTTTACCTGCATGTCCATGGGCATGTCCCCGATTTCATCCAGGAAAAGGGTGCCGCCGTCGGCCAGTTCGAATTTCCCGGGCCGTCCCCCCTTCTGGGCGCCGGTGAAGGCCCCTTCCATGTAACCGAAGAGTTCGCTTTCCAGCAATTCCCTTGGGATGGCCCCGCAATTGATGACCACAAAGGGTTTGTCCTTGCGGGGACCGGCATTGTGGATGGCCTGGGCAAAGAGTTCCTTACCCGTACCCGTGGCCCCGTG
>JAKSBM010000634.1 GCA_022361135.1 Desulfobacterales bacterium
CCCCCGGGGACGCTTGTCCCGGGGCACCTGGTTACGCAAATGAAAGACCAATTTGGGAATGTCCACATCCATGGGGCAGGCCAGCTTGCACCGGCCGCACATGGAACAGACCCATTTCCAGTCACTGTTGACAATCTCCTCGTCCAGCCCCAACACCAGCATGCGGATGAGACGGCGGGGATCCATGTCCAATTGTTCCGATGCCGGACACCCTCCGGTGCAGGTCCCGCAGGTCAGACACAAATCAAAATGCCCCTGGGGAACCTTGTCCAGCACCAGCTCCTTGATTTCCCTGTCCAGTGTGTCAATTCTGAGTGCCTCTGCCATAACGCCTCCTTATCTGAGTTTGGCGGCATTCAGATACTGGCCCAGCTTGTCCTCTCCTCCCATGGTGATGATGTGAACGCCCTGGCAGATGTCCTTCAAGCTGTTAACCGTATCTGCAAACAACTCCATACTGGCCTTGGTTTTGTCCGGTGCGGTTGACAGCTTCTGGATGACCCACTCAGGTACAAGTCCGGATTTAAAATGACGATTTAAAAATTTTCCCATGCCCCCGGTGCGCAGGATCATGACCTCGGCAATGACCGGGGCCCCAAAGGGGGTCACCTGTTTCATGAATTTTTCAAACTGGTCCACATCAAAGATGGGGGTGGTGAGAAAATAGCCGGCACCCAGGCCGAGCATATTTTCCATTTCTTCCATGCCCTGCTTGGGCATGGGCCGTCCCCAGGGGCTTTCCACCCCGGATCCCAGGGTAAATTCCATGGGGGTTTCCAATTCATCCCCCTCGATGGTCACCCCCTGTTTCAGATGATCCAGTACGGATCCCAGCTTGCCGGAGTCCACATGGAAAAACATGGATTCCTGGAGGCTGTCCCCGGAAATCCGATAATCCTCGGTAAAGACCAGAAGATTGTCCACGCCGATCTCTGCGGCATGGGTGAGATCCCGCTGGAGCTGGTACCGATTTTTATCCCGGGTGGTGGTCTGGAAAATGGCGTTGAACCGACTCTTTTTCAATAGATCGCAGGTCTGGAGGGTATCCCCCACCACCCCTTCCAATTCCACATCGGACACGGAGACCCCGTCCACCCGACCCCGGATGTTATCCAGATTCCGGACCAGGGTTTCGGGCTCCTCGTCCCCAAAGGGGGCCTGGACTTCGGATGTCACAACAAAGCGTTTTTTCTCCAAAGCATCCTGTAAATTCATGGCATGCCTCCTTGTCTTTAGATTAATCCCAACAGCCGCGCCACCTCTTCCTTGAGCTGGGGAAGGGGAAGGGGTTTGGAAAAGCAGACATCGGCTCCATTTTCTTTCATTCGGGCAAATTTTTCATCGTCCAGGTAGGCGGAAAGGACGATGATTTTGGTTTCCCGACTCTTTTCATTGGACTTGATGCGACGGCAAACCTCATACCCTTTGATGTCGGGCATCATGATATCCAGAATGACCAGATCGGGGTGGAAATGATTGACCTGGAGACCGGCCTCAAACCCGTCCGAGGCAGAAATCACCTCATAGTTAAAGTCGTCCTCCTCCAGGGCCTGGACAATGGACTCCACAATGATCATGTCGTCGTCCACCACCAGAATCCGTTTCCGGTCTGGGGAACGGGATTCCCCGGGGATGGGAATGCCCTGGCGCACCATGAAGGTTTCCAGATCATCCTTTTTAATTCGACGATGGCCTCCCACGGTTTTATAGGCCTTGATATGACCGGCCTCCACCCAGTTGATGATGGTTTTGGATGAAACATTACAG
>JAKSBM010000894.1 GCA_022361135.1 Desulfobacterales bacterium
ACGACATGGAGGACGACGACAGCCTCATCAGTCAAATCAGCCAAACCTCTGATCTCCTGGACGACACCAGCGATGCCCCCATCATCAAGCTAGTGAACCACATCATCTCCCAATCGGTGAAGGCCAAGGCCAGTGACATCCACATTGAGCCCGGGCCGGAGAACATCAAGGTCAGATACCGCATCGACGGTATCCTCTATGATCTTTTAGAAAGCCCCAATTGGCTCCAGTCCCCCCTGACCACCCGTATCAAGGTCATGGCCGACATGGACATTGCCGAAAAACGGCTGCCCCAGGACAGTCGTATCGAGGTTCGCATCGGCAACCGGGACATTGATATCCGTATTTCCACCATCCCCACGGCCTTGGGGGAACGCATTGTCATGCGGCTTTTGGACAAGTCCAGCTCTTTGCTGGCCCTGTCGGAATTCGGAATTGCCCAGGAGAGCCTGGACCTAATCCGCCATCTCTCTTCCCTGCCCAACGGCATTGTGCTCATGACCGGCCCCACGGGCAGCGGTAAAACCACCTCCCTCTATGCCATGCTTTCGGAGATCAACAAGCCGGACATCAACATCATCACGGTGGAGGATCCCGTGGAATACAAACTGGACGGCATCAGCCAGATCCAGGTCAATCCCAAAATCGGCCTCACCTTTGCCAAGAGCCTGCGTTCCATTGTCCGCCAGGACCCGGACGTCATCCTCATTGGCGAAATCCGGGACCAGGAGACGGCCTCCATTGCGGTGCAGTCCGCCCTCACCGGCCATTTGGTCTTTTCCACCCTGCACACCAACGATGCCGCCAGTGCCGTGACCCGGCTGGTGGACATCGGCATCGAGCCCTTCCTCATCACCTCTGCGGTGCGGGCGGTGATGGCCCAGCGGCTCATACGTCTCCTCTGCCCCCATTGCAAGGAGGCGTACACCCCCGAGGAATCCGCCCTGAATACCCTGGGTCTGTCCGGGGATGCCTGTGGGGACAGAAAAATTTTCAGGGCCAAGGGCTGCCCCGAATGTTTCCAGACCGGATACAAGGGCCGGATGCCCATATTTGAAATCCTAATCCTCAATGAAGCCCAGAAGGCCTTGATACTCAACACCTCCGATGCCAGTAAAATCCAGGCCGCAGCCGTGGACGACCACATGACCACCCTGCTCCAGGACGGAATCAATAAAATTTTCCAAGGCATCACCACCATTGAAGAGGTCCTCCGTGTCACCCAGGGGTAAATCCATTTCCGGCAAGCTGTTTCCCATGGGTTTGGGCCTCCTGCTCCTATGGGGCACGGCCCTGGCCGACCCCGCTCCCCGGGAGCAGAACAAGGGCGTCTTTTATTTTTACCAAACCTATATTTCCCCCATAGACGGAGATCGTTGCCCCATGTACCCCTCCTGTTCGGCCTATGCCAAGCAATGCCTGGAAAAACACGGCAAGGCCATGGGATGGATCATGACCATGGACCGCCTGGTGCGCTGCGGCCGGGATGAAGGCAAGGAAGCCCAAACCGTTTATCCAAACGGCCAACCCCATATCTATGATCCCGTGGAAGCCAACGATTTCTGGTGGTCCGTCAAGTGAAGGCCCCAATGCCCTGGCTCGCTCTGGTGCTGGCTGCAGCACTGCTCCTCCCGACCGGAGGCTGGAGTTCCCAGCTGCCGGAGAACTCGCCGGTCTCCCGGACCATTGTCATCACCGACACCGAACAATTCAACCTGGCCCAAACCCTGTACGACAAAAAACTCCATGCCTCGGCCGCCCACGAATTTGTCCGATTTTACCATCTCTTTCCCAATGGTGATAAGGCGACTCAGGCACGCTTTCGAGCCGGAGAGGCCTTTTTCAAAGCCGGCATGCTCACCGATGCCCAAAGGCTGTTCCATGGTTTGGCAACCCCATTTCGGGACACGGAACCGGCCCGGGAAGCCGTGTTTAAACTGGCTGAAATCCATGTGGCCCGGAAAAATCCGGGCAATGCCGTCATTGAACTCAAAAACCTGGCCCGCCTGACCTCGGAGGTCCGGGTCCGGGACCGGGCCTGTTTTATCCTGGCCTGGCTCCTCATTGACAATGCCCACTGGCTGAAATCCCAGAGCCAAGGCAAAATGAATCCCATGGTCCAGGCCCGGACCTACATGGGGAAAATCAGCCCCCAAGGCAGGGAAAAATACCAGATGGAACCATTGGCCGCCCAATTGGACCGCATGGAAGCCCTTCCTGAAAAGAATCCCACCCTGGCCGGCTGCGCCGCCATCATCCCCGGGGGAGGCTTCCTTTACACCGAAAGATACCAGGATGCCCTGGTCAGCTTCCTTTTGAACTCCGCCCTCATCCTGGCCGGCTACCAGGCCTTTGACAATGACCAGGAATACCTGGGTGGACTCCTTCTCTTCGTGGAGGCCGGCTTCTATGCCGGTAACATCTACGGATCCATCTCAAGCGCCCACAAGCACAACCGACGCCAGCGGGAGGCCTTTATCCAAAAGGTGAAATCCGATTACACCCGCCTTTTGGAACAGGTCCGCATCCAGCCCCAGCAAAACGGGGCAAGCCTCCACTTTTCCCTGCCCTTTTAAGCCATGTTCCCCGGACCGTAGGCCCGTATTCCAGGCGGCCCCGACGCCGGGCTTTGAAATCCCTGTCCCCATCGGGGCCGCTCCGGGCAATTCCATTTCCATCCCTTCTAAAATTCCAAAAAATCCAATCCATGATCCACGTTTTAGGCACAATGGTTTCACGGATTCATCCCGGCCAAGTCACGGAATTTTCAGGCCAAAAATTCAACACAGGGTTTGTCAAACCGCCCCAGTTGTGATACACCCTTTCGGGTTTTAGGGGGGCCCAGCCCCGGTGCCTGGAAATTTCCCGGAAGTCCGGGCTGTTCCAAAGGCCCTCCGCCCATGGTTTACCCGTTTTCTACACCGCATACATCATTTCAAGCTGCCAAAAGACCCTGTGTGACTTTCCATTGCAAAGGGGATCTGTTGTGTGTGGGGAAAGCGGGATGAAGGGACAAATGATTTTACCCCTTCATTGGTTTATACGATTCAGACAGAAAGCCCCGCCCCAGGGTGACGGTTCAAAGGACGGATATGACGGAAAACACCATCTTTGACAATGAAAAATACCTCAAGGAACAGGCCGCAGAAATCAAAAAGCGGATCAATCGTTTTGACAACAAACTCTACCTGGAATTTGGCGGGAAACTCCTCTTCGACTACCACGCCGCCCGGGTCCTACCCGGATACGACCCCAACATCAAAATCCGTCTCCTCCACGAACTGCGGGAACAGGCCGAGGTTCTGATCTGCATCTATGCCGGCGACATCGAACGGAAGAAAATCCGGGCCGACTTCGGCATCACCTATGAAACCGATATCCTGAAAATCATCGACGACCTGAAATCCTGGGACATCAGCGTCCGGGGTGTTATCATAACCCGGTTCGACAACCAGCCCGCCGCCGTGATCTTCAAGAAAAAACTGGAACGCCGGAACATCAACGTTTACACCCACTACTTCACCAAGGGCTACCCCACGGATGTGGACCTCATTGTCAGTGAAGAAGGCTACGGGGCAAACGATTACATCAAGACCGAAAAACCCCTGGTCGTTGTCACCGGCCCCGGACCCGGTTCCGGAAAAATGGCCACCTGCCTCTCCCAGCTCTACCACGACCACCAGCACGGGATTCAATCCGGCTATGCCAAATTTGAAACCTTCCCGGTCTGGAGTCTGCCCCTGAAGCACCCGGTGAACGTGGCCTACGAGGCCGCCACAGCCGACCTGGCCGACCTTAACATGATCGACCCCTTCCACCTGGAAGCCTACGACACCAAGTCCGTCAACTACAACCGGGACGTGGAAGTCTACCCGGTCCTGAAACGGATCCTGGAAAAAATCACCGGGGATGATGCCGGATACAAATCCCCCACGGACATGGGGGTGAACCGGGTGGGCTTTGCCATCACCGACGACGAAGGGGCACAGGAAGCCGCTCGCCAGGAGCTCATCCGCCGCTACCTGCGTTATAGATGTGAATATGTCATGGGACTGACGGACAAGGAAACCGTCCAGCGGGCCGAGCTCATCATGAAGGAACACGACCTCACCCCCGAAAACCGGGCCGTGGTGGTTCCGGCCAAGGAAGCCGCCGGTGAAGCCAAGGCCGATCCCCGCCTGGGCAACGAAGGCGCCTTTGTGGGGGCCGCCATCCAGCTCAAGGACGGCACCATCATCCAGGGCAGCAACTCCCCCCGGATGCACGCCGCCTCCAGCGTCATCGTCCGGGCCATCAAGCACCTGGCCGGCATCCCCAATAAAATAAACCTCATGCCCGATGCCGTCTGTGATTCGGTAACCAACCTAAAAACCGATATCCTGGGCGAAAAAAGCCTGAGCCTGGACCTTCAGGAAACCCTCATTGCCCTGGCCATCAGCGCCACCTCCAACCACGCCGTACAACTG
>JAKSBM010000451.1 GCA_022361135.1 Desulfobacterales bacterium
GCGCAGCAATTTCCTTTTCACCAGGGCATCAATGAACCGGGTGATGGTGGACGGGGTCAGGTGAAGTTTCTGGCTTAGATCCTTGGGACTGATGCCGGGCATTTCATAAACCTGGAGCAAAAGGGATGCATGGGCCGGGGAGAGCTTCAACGGACGAAAGGCATTCTCCGCCAGTTTGAGCAATTGCCGGGAAAAGGCATTGGTATTGAAGAAAAGACAGCTTGAGAGAAAATTATCATCCTGCATGACGGGATTCCTTTTGGATGGGTTTGCATGTACAACTATTATTTTTGCCTGGAATTGTCAACCCGGTTATACTGGCTATTTACAAGGTATATCCCCCATCGTATAATGCCTTTTTTGTATCCGATCACCCTTTCAAGCAGGAGTCATATGTGATGGCAGGCCAATACCAGATTAAAGGATTTCAATTTGCCGGTATCCATGCGGGCATTAAAAAATTAAACGGTGTCAAAGACCTGGGATTGATACTCTGTAAGAGTCCGGTTCCGGCTGCAGCGGTTTTTACCCGAAATCGCGTTAAGGCGGCACCGGTACTTCTGGGCGAAAAGGTGATGGAAAAAGGGCGATGCCGGGCGGTTTTGGTGAATTCAGGCAATGCCAACTGTTTTACCGGAGAACAGGGCATGGCCGATGCAAAGGCATGCAGCCGGTACGTGGCGGAAAACTGGGAATTTCCCCAGGATGAGGTCATGGTATCCTCCACCGGGGTCATTGGTGCTCCCCTTCCCATGGATCGGTTTGAAACCGGCATTCCGGCACTGAAGCCCGAGCTGGGAGAAGATAATCTAATGGACTTTGCCCAGGCCATCCTGACCACGGATCTTTCCACCAAGGTGGTTCAAATGTCCGTGGACCTAGCGGACACCAATCAAACCATTAACATGGTTGGGGTGGCCAAGGGGTCCGGCATGATTCGACCGGACATGGCCACCATGTTGGCCTATGTGCTCACCGATGCGAAAATCTCCCCTCCGGATTTGAAAAAAGCCCTTGTGGCTGCCAATGAAAAGTCCTTTAACCGGATCACCGTGGATGGAGACACCTCAACCAACGATACACTCATGTGCCTGGCATCGGGTGAAGGCGATGCTGAAATCAATGATGACCCTTCCTTTAAAGCCTTTTCCAATTTGCTGGAACAGGTTTGCTTCAAGTTGGGTAAGATGATTGTCAAGGACGGAGAGGGGGCCACCAAGGTCATCCAGATCAAGGTCAAAGGGGGGAAAACCCCGGATGATGCCTTCCTGGCCGCCGAGGCCATTGCCCATTCCAACTTGGTGAAAACCGCCATCTACGGGGAAGATCCCAATTGGGGGAGAATCACTGCCGCGGCCGGTCGATCCGGTGCCCATGTGGTGGCGGAAAAAATGGATCTTTACTTTGGGGAGCAGCCCCTGGTTCTCCAGGGCAAATGGCTGGGGCCGGATGCCGAAAAAAAGGCGGCCCAAATCATGAAAGCCAAGGAAATCATCATCATCCTCGACCTCAATCTGGGTGACCATGAAGATGCCTTTCTCTTCTGTGATTTCAGTGAGGATTACGTTAAAATAAATGCCGATTACAGGTCCTAGGAAATAAATGGCAAAAAGCAGTTCAAATACAAGTAGCAAGGCCGCAGCCACCATGCGGTTGCAAAAATTCCTCGCCCATGCCGGGGTCTGTTCCCGCCGTGCCGCAGAGGCGCATATCCTGGCCGGCAAGGTCCGGGTCAATGGGCAGGTGGTGGATGCCCTGGGCAGCCAGGTGGATCCGGTAAAGGATCAGGTGACATTTGAGGGGAAGCCCATCACGGTTTCCCCCAAAAAGGAATTTGTTTACCTGGCCGTGAATAAGCCCAGGGGAGTGATTACCACCTGCTCCCAGGAAAAGGCCAAAATCATCCTGGATCTGATTCCTGTAAAGGAGCGGGTATATCCCGTGGGCCGGTTGGACAAGGATTCCGACGGCTTGGTCCTGTTGACCAATGATGGCGAACTCCACAACAAGCTTTCCCACCCCTCCCACAACCATGAAAAGGAATATTATGTCACCACCCGCCATCCCATTAAGGATAAGGCGTTGGCAGCCATGGCCAAGGGGGTGGTCATCCAGGGGGAGCGTACCCGCAAGGCCGAGGTTCGGCGGGTGGGGCCCAAGGCATTTAAAATTGTCCTCAAACAGGGCCGGAATCGACAGATTCGTAAAATGGTGGGCAAGGTGGGAAATGCCGTGGATCGGCTCCAACGGGTCCGCATGTCCAATGTCCGCCTGGGGCGGCTGAAACTTGGGGGCTGGCGCCATCTCACCCCCGAGGAAATTAAAGTGCTTAAAAATTTGAACCCCGGTTAATCTATCTTTCACGACGCTTTATTCCCTTCCTTGGGGCGGCTTCGGTCGAGTTCGGGTGACGGACAGAATTTTAATGGCCTGATTATAAAGATGTTTTTCAACTGAAATGCAAAGTTAATATAAAGTTAAGGGGGAGACGTGGGCCAGACCATCCAATCGTTGGAACGGGGACTTCGAATCCTGGATATCCTGGGACGGGCGGCCACCCCCCTGGGCCTCAATGAGATCGCCGCCCAATTTTCCATTAATCGTTCGTCGGTATTTCGCCTCATTTCCACCCTGGTTCAATGCGGCTACGTGACCCAGGATCCCGAAAATCGCCAATACAGCCTGGGCATCAAACTCCTTGAACTCTCCTCGGGCCTGACTTCCTTTGCACAGATTGAAGCCCGTCTTAGGCCCGTTCTCAAGCAATTGCAGAGGGAAACCGGTCAAAATGCCCACCTGGGGGTTTTTGATAAAAATGACATGGTTTTCCTGGCCGTGGAGCAACCCCTGGGGCACCTCTCCTTGACCATTGGCGTGGGTAATCGAGAACCCGCCCTCTATACTGCCCTGGGCCGTGCCATCCTGGCCTTTCTGCCCAAGGACCAACTTGAGGATTTCCTTTCCCGGGCCAGTTTCCAGGCCCACACCCCCAAATCCCTGGTTCACAGGGATGAGGTCATCCAGGTCCTGGATGATATTCGCCAGAGCGGTCTGGCCGTGGACGATGAGGAATACCGCTCCGGTATTTCCTGTTTCAGCGCTCCGGTTTTCGACGGGACCGGCCAAGTGGTTTATGCCATAGGGATTTCGGGTCTAAGGGATATGGTTTCCCCCCGGGAAGAGCTCATTTCCAATGCCGTTGGCCGTTCCGGAGTCCAGGCCTCCCAGCTGCTGGGTTTTAAAGGGTCTCATCCCTGGAAGGGATAAAATTCCAAAAAACATGGTTCTTGAAGCAAGGTTTTTGTTTTTATAAATTAACTTTTTCCTTGACATGTGAAACGGGTGTTTCTTATTGTGCAAATTAAAATTCTCAATAAGAAATAGACCAGTGGAGGCACCATGGACGTACATGGGTTGGATGTTAAGGAAATGGAAGCCCGGGCATCTTTCTTTGCCAGTGGTGGGAATTCTATCCCGTGGCCATCCGGGGAAGATTCCTTTTTGTTTCAGGATATCAGTCTGGCGGAACTCATTGTCATCGGATTGATCCGGCAGAAGGTTACCAAATTCGTAGGGATTTTCGGCCATGGGTCAACCCAGTTGGGAAATGTCCTTCGCATCTATGAAAAGGCCGGATTGGTGAAAATGTTCAACCTTCGCCATGAGACCGAAGCGGTCCATGCCGCCACCGCCCTGAATTGGGTTTGTGGGGAAAAGGCAGCCGTTGTCACTTCCATTGGTCCCGGTGCCCTCCAGGCTTTGGCCGGTTCCCTGGTGCCCCTTTCCGACGGCGTCGGGGTCTGGTTTCTCCTGGGGGATGAAACCTCCGAGGATGAAGGGCCCAACATGCAGCAGCTGCCCGGCTCCGAGCAGAATGGATTCCATCGCCTTTTTTCAGCCATGGGACCAACCTATACCCTCCATACCCAAATGGCTGTGGGAACAGCCCTTAAACGCGGCTTGGCCGCAACGGATCATCCCCTTCGTCCTTCTCCTTTTTTTCTACTCATGCCCATGAATGTCCAGGGGGAAATCCTTTCCAACTTCAACCTGGATGAATTGCCACCCCCCTTTGCCCGGTCGGTGGCCGCTGCTGCACAGGGGCAGGGATACCGGGCCGCGGCCGAAGCCATTGCCCGGGCCGAAAAGGTGGTGGTGAAAGTCGGCGGCGGGGCCAAGGGCGCGGGGGCTGAATTGGCAGATTTTTTGGAAGTGTCCGGTGGGGTGGGGGTCCACTCTCCCCTGGCGCCGGGAGTCCCCCCGTCTTCCCATCCCAGGAATATGACCGTGGGAGGTTCCAAGGGGTCCCTGTCCGGTAACTTTGCCATGGAAAACGCAGACCTCCTCGTCCTGGTGGGAAGCCGTTGCGTCTGCCAATCCGATTGCTCCCGAACCGGATATCCGGGGGTGAAGCAGGTCGTCACCATCAATGCCGATCTGGAAGGGGCCATCCATTACGGGAGGAACATTCCCCTGGTGGGGGATGCCGCAGCCACCCTTGGTCTGCTCACTGAAAAATTGCGATCCTTGGGTTCCATGAATTCGGCCAAGGACGCTTGGGTCCATGCCTGTGTGGAAAAACGGAAGGAATGGGATGATTTTCGCAGCCAGCGATATGCAGCTCCCCCCCTTTACGATCCGGCCTGGGGCAAATCCGTTCTTACCCAGCCCTTGGCATTGAAGACCGCCCTGGATTGGGCCAGGGAGCACAACGCCAAAACCTTTTTCGACGCCGGGGATGTCCAGGCCAATGGATTTCAAATTCTGGAAGATGAAGAGCCCGGGATGACCTTTACGGAAACCGGTGCCTCTTATATGGGATTTGCCTCCTCGGCCCTCATGGCCTCGGCCATGGCCGACACTGGTTTCTATGGGTTGGCCCTGACCGGGGACGGCTCTTTTCTCATGAATCCCCAGATCCTTGTGGATGGTGTTCGCCACGGGGTAACCGGAACCATTTTGGTTCTGGATAATCGTCGCATGGGTGCCATCTCAGGCCTCCAGGAAGCCCAATACGGGGAAGCATATGCCACATGGGATCATGTGGCCGTGGATTATGTTGCCATGGCCCGGTCCATAGAAGGGGTGGCTGGGTTTTACGGGGGAGAGACCGTGGCTGAGCTTCAGGCTGCCCTGGATCAGTCATTCAAACACATGGGGCTTTCCCTCATCCATGTGCCGGTCTACTACGGACCCGATCCCCTGGGGGGAATGGGGGTTTTCGGCCGTTGGAACGTGGGGAATTGGTGCAGGGAAACCCAGGCATTGCGCCATCGTATCGGTCTATAGGAGGGGGGATGGATAACGGGAATACAACAGGGTTGCCATACAAGGGAATCAACGGGAATTTAACCAGCTACGGAGATCCGGAATTCAGCAAATACCTGCGCCGGGCTTTTCTTTCCTCTGCCGGCTACGATCCGGAAGATTTGGACCGTCCCCTGGTTGGGATCGTGGACACCCGGTCCGATTATAATTCATGCCATCGCCAGATGCCTGAGATGATCCAGGCGGTGAAGCGGGGGGTGAGCCAGGCCGGGGGCCTTCCCTTTGCCTTTCCCACCATTTCCCTGAATGAGATTCTCACCTCTCCCACCACCATGCTCTATCGTAATCTGGCGGCCATGGAAACCGAGGAAATGATCCGGGCCCAGCCCATGGACAGTGTGGTTCTGGTGGGGGGATGCGATAAAACCGTGCCCGCCCAGACCATGGCTGCCATTTCCGCCAATGTTCCGGCCATTCAATTGGTGACCGGCCCCATGTTGGCCGGCCATTACCAGGGTGAACGGTTGGGGGCCTGTACCGATTGCCGACGGCTTTGGGCAGAATTCCGCCGGGGCAAGCGCAGTCAAAAGGAAATCAAGGACATCGAAGGCGCCCTCTGCGCCACCGGGGGGACCTGCATGGTCATGGGCACGGCTTCCACCATGGCTTGCCTCGTGGAAACCCTGGGACTCATGCTTCCCGGAGGGGCCACACCGCCACATGCCACTGGAGAGCGGCTGAAACAGGCCGTGGCAACGGGGAGAAGGGCTGTGGCCCTGGCACAATCCAATTTGTGCCCCAGGGAGATTGTCACCCCGGGGGCCATTGAAAATGCCATCACCGTGCTCATGTCCCTGGGGGGATCCACCAATGCCGTGGTTCATCTCCTGGCCATTGCCCGGCGGGCTGGGATTCAATTGGACCTGAAGAAATTCAACGCCATTTCCCGGAAAACCCCTGTGCTGGTGGATTGCAAGCCCGTGGGCCGTCTTTACATGGAAGATTTCCACAATGGCGGGGGCATGCCCGTGCTGCTGAAGGAACTTTCCTTCCTGCTTAACCTGGACACCACGGGCGTAACGGGTGAATCCCTTGGGCAATTGCTGGCGGGTCAAGCCGGTGCCCGGGAATGGCAGAGCTGCATCCGTTCCATTGCCCATCCCCTGTTTCCCCGGGGGGCCATCCGGGTTCTCCACGGCAGTCTGGCTCCCGGTGGTGCCGTGGTCAAGGTGGCGGCTGCTTCTCCGGCCCTTTCCCGGCACAGGGGGCCGGCCATTGTCTTTGAGTCTCCCCGGGATGTGGAGGCACGCATTGATGATCCCGGTCTGGGGATCACACCGGATCATGTGCTGGTTCTTCGCAACGGCGGCCCCGTGGGGGCCGGCATGCCTGAAGCCGGGGGCATTCCCATACCCAGCTACCTGGCCCGCAAAGGCGTGACGGACATGGTCCGGGTTTCCGATGCCCGCATGAGTGGCACGGCCTATGGAACCATTGCCCTGCATTGTGCCCCCGAGGCTGCAGTCGGAGGACCCATTGGGCTGGTTCAAAATGGGGATTTAATTGAGATGGACCTGGAGCAGGGCCGCCTGGATCTATGTGTGGATGGGAACGAACTGGCTTCCAGGCAAAGGGATTTTCAACGGCCGCCCATGCCCCAAAGGGGGTGGGCATCCCTCTATGCCCGGAGTGTGGAACAGGCCGACCAGGGGTGTGATTTGAATTTTTTATGAGCCGATTTTTGAAAGGTGTGGATATGAAGTCTGTAAATTATATCAATGGAGAGTGGGTAGGAATTGAAAAAGCCAGGGCCTACCATGTCATCAATCCGGCAACGGAAGAATCCCTGGAAGAAATTGAATACGGTGGTGAAGCCCAGGCCCTGGAAGCTGTTACAGCTGCCCATGATGCCTTTGGGGAATGGTCTGCCAAAACCGTCTATGAACGGGCGGGTCTCCTGCAGGTCCTGGCCCTGGCCATTCGAAAAAATCAGGATGAATTGGCCCGCCTGCTCACATTGGAAGTGGGAAAGCC
>JAKSBM010000370.1 GCA_022361135.1 Desulfobacterales bacterium
ACCGGTTCCAGATTCTGCATGACCACGGCCATGCGGCCGGCCTGGGACCGGGCATCCATGGCATGGACATCCTCGCCCTGGATGCGTATGGTCCCCCGGGACAGGGGAATCTGCCGGGAAGACCACCTTGATCAAGGCCATCTCCCGGCAGCTTCCCCTGTCCCGGGGAACCATCCGCATCCAGGGTGAGGATGTCCATGCCATGGATGCCCGGTCCCAGGCCGGCCGCATGGCCGTGGGCATGCAGAATCTGGAACCGGTCTCCATGGGGGTTGAGGAGTATATCCTTTTGGGACGGCTGCCCTTTTTCAAGAAATTCCAATTTTTTGAGACCCGGAAGGATTTGGAGCTGGCCCAGAAATACATGGAACTCACCCATACAAAACGGCTGGCCCGGTCCCGCATGGACCAGATTTCCGGGGGGGAACGCCAATTGGCAGCCATTGCCCGGGCCCTGACCCAGGAACCGGCCCTGCTGCTTTTGGATGAACCCACCTCCCACCTGGATATTACCCACCAGGTACGGATTCTGGATCTGATCCGTTCCCTGACCCGGAAGCTCAATCTGGCCGTTCTCATGGTGATCCACGACATGAACCTGGCTGCGGAATATTCCGATCGTTTGGTCCTTTTGAACAAGGATACCCAAACCATCCAGGCCCAGGGTTCCCCCCGGTCCGTTTTGACGGAGGAAACCATGGAAACCGTCTACCACGTGCCCGTGAAAATCAAGGCCCATCCTGTGTCGGGCAAGCCTGCTGTTTTTCCCGTATCCGGCGGAGATATGCTTTCCTGACCTTTCCATGGGGTGATTTCCATTGACAAATTCCAGGGGAAATGGTTAAAGGAGCCCCAAGTTGTTCAGGTGCTCCGTCGAGCAGAAAGAGCCTTTGGGTTCTTTGCTGGGGAATCCCGTGGAAATCGGGAACGGGCCCGCCGCTGTAACCTTTCACTTGTGCTCTCCTCCTATTGTAGTGTTCTTTCAGGTGTAAAATTTTTTCAGCATGAATGCCACTGTCCTGGCGTGACGCCCAGGTCCATATCATTTGGATCCAGGGGTGCGTGGATGGGAAGGCGCTGGAAAAAGAAGGAAGTCAGAAGACCTGTCTGGACAATGGTGCTAACCGGATATTTCACGATCATTGCGCCGGAAAACGTCAAAATATTGATGGTTGCGGTGAATGCCCCCCCTGGGGCGAAATATTCGGATTGAATCCCCGTGGACTGGGATGCGCCGTGATCCAGTGATATATAGGGACATTCCCGGATCGTTTTTAACGGTCCGGGTTTTTTTATGCCCGGACGCCATTTTACCAAAGGAGAATGAGATGAAAAAATGGTTGGGCATTTGCCTGTTCGTGGCCCTTGGGGCCTTTCCTGGACTATCCATGGCCCAGGAGAGTTCTTCCACCCTGGATGATGTGCTGGTCACCGCCACCCGTAACCTTTCCGATGCCGGGAAAATCGGCGGAATTTCCGCCACCGTGATCACGGCCGAAGATATCGATATTAAAAAACTTACTTCGGTGGAGGATGTCCTTAAGGGAATCCCCGGGCTGGATGTGGCCTCCACCGGCGGGGGCGGATCCCTCACCTCGGTTTTCCTCCGGGGGGCGGATTCCAAAAACACCCTGGTCCTGGTGGATGGGGTCATGCTCAATGATGCCACCTCCCCCAACCGAAATGCGGATTTGGGAAATCTTACCCTGGATAATATCGAGCGCATCGAAGTCATCCGCGGACCTTCCTCCGTGCTCTACGGCAGCAATGCCACGGGCGGGGTCATCAACATCATCACCAAAACCGGGAAGGAAACCCCCAGTTTTTATGTGGGAACCGAAGGGGGCTCCTACAACACCTGGAAACAATACGGGGGCAGCTCCGGTAAGGTGGGGCGTGTGGATTATTCCCTCTCCGCCTCCCACCTGCGCACCGATGGTTTTTCTTCTTCCAATGCTGACAACCCGAATATCCCCCACAACGGCAATACCGATGAAAAAGATGGGTGGGAAAATACCACCCTGTCCGGAAAGGTGGGCGTTGAAATCACCCCGGATTTTGATCTGAGCGCTGTGTTCCGCTTCATTGATTCCGAAAGTGAGATAGATGACTGGGGAGCGGGATACACCGGAGACCGGTTCGATGGGGCATACCCCGGAACCCCGACCCCGGATGGGGCAACGGAAAAGCGAAACGACAGCCGTCAGTGGGTGGGGAAGTTCACGGTCCACAATTTTTTCATGGATCGCTTCTTTGAATCCAACCTGTCCTACCAGGCCACTGACTTGGATCGGACCTCCTTTGACAATGACGGAGCCCAGACGGGTAAATACCAGGGGCGGACCCAGGATTTGTCCTGGCAGGGGAGCCTGAATTTTACCCAGAGCCAGTTGAGCTTCGGCACCACCTGGTTCCAGGAAGAAATGGAGAGCCAGTCCACCTGGGGAGGGATTCCCAAGGCCGATGCCCATACCCTGAGTTTCTGGCTCCAGGAACAGCTTTTCCTGGGGGATTCCTGGGATGTGGTGGCCGGCGTGCGCTATGATGACCACGATCGGTTTGGGGGCAAGGCCACCTGGCGTTTGGCTCCGGCCTATACCATCCAGGGGACCGGCACCACCCTGAAGGCCAGTTACGGCACAGGTTTCCGGGCCCCTTCCCTGTATGAACTCTATTCCCCCACCAATGGAAAATCCGATCTCAAGCCGGAAAAGAGCAAGGGCTGGGATGCGGGCATTGAGCAGTCCCTGCTTTCCGATACCGTCACCGTGGGGGTGACCTATTTTGACATGCGTTACACCGATCGCATCGGGTACGATTTCTTGCTGAGTAAATACAATCAGCTGGAGGGTGAAACCCTGAGCCATGGGGTGGAAACCTTTGTACGGTGGATGGCCCGCCATGACCTGGAGTTTGGCCTGACATATACCTACAACGACACCAAGGATCCCAACGGGGAAAAACTCACCCGCCGTCCGGAAAATAAGTTCCACCTCAACAGCCGCTACCGCCCGGTGGAAGCTCTGCAGCTCAACCTTGACCTGTTCTGGGTGGGGGTACGTGAGGCCATCTCCTCTGCAAAGGATGTCAATGGGAATGCCGTGGATGTCTTGGAAAAATATACCCTGGTTAATTTTTCAGCCGGCTATGACCTCACCGAGAACATCCAGATCTATGGCCGTCTGGACAACCTTTTGGATGAAGACTATGAAGAGGCTTGGAGCTATGCCACGGCCGGGCGTTCCGCCTATGCCGGCATCAAGGTCAGTTATTAATCCACTTCCCGGGATTTAACCTGGGATTCCATGCAGGCCCGTTATCTTTTGGTGGCGGGCCTGTTTTTATTTTCAATGTCTCTTTTTAGGGGCGGCAAGTACATTCCCATTGACAAACCTCCATGCGGGTGGTTAGTAATGTTTTTCAAAGCGTTCAGGTGCTCCGCGGAGCAAGGGGATGTCGGATTGGTCCCCCAATAGGGAATCCCGTGGGAATCGGGAACGAGCCCGCCGCTGTAAACCTCTTCTGCATCATGCAGAAACCCTAGGCAAAGATGCCACTGCCCATAAGGAAAAGGGTGGGAAGGTTGCCGAAGTGGGGAGGAAAGTCAGAAGACCTGCCTGGACATGGTGCCATCTCCCCGAGGACAGGGGGGCGCCAGGATCCAGCCGGATAGTTATGGGAAATCCCGGATCGTTTAATCGGTCTGGGTTTTTTTATGCCCGGACCCCAATGGATGAAAATCAGGAGAGAGAAGATGAAAAAAATCATGGTGTGGGCAATTGGGGTGTTTCTCCTTGCCGGGGTGGGCGTTGGCCAGGCTGCAACGGAAACCAATACGGTCATGGACGACGTGGTCATCACCGGGAATCGGACCAAACAGAAGACCGAACGGGTCCCGGCCCAGATCACCGTTCTTACGGCCGATGAAATCAGAAAGAGCGGGGCCCAGAATGTTCCCGATGCCCTGCGGAATCTGGGGGGGGTGGTTGTTTCCGACCTCCAGGGTAATGGATTAAATCCCCGGGTGGACATGGGGGGATTCGGCGAAACGGGTGGGCGGCACATTGTGGTGGTCGTCAATGGCCGTAAGATCAATCCCATTGACATGTCCGCCATCAGTTTCATGTCCATCCCCATTGAAAATGTGGCAAAGATTGAAGTCCTCCACGGGGGAAATTCCGTTCTCTACGGGGGCGATGCCATGGGTGGGGTCATTAATATCATCACCAAGGATGCCCAGCAGGGTGTCCACGGCAATGTGGAATTGGGGGCCGGCTCCCATGACACCTACAAGGAATCGGCCGATCTGAATGTGGGCATGGATCGGTTTGAGTTCAACCTGGGGGGAACCCGTTATGATACCCAGGGCTACCGGGATCGGTCCGAGGCCCATCGGACTTCGGCCTACGGCCAGGCCACTTTCTTTGCCAGCGATACCCTTTCCTTTTCCCTGGACGGTAATTTTACCGATTCAAACTATGAACTCCCCGGCGGCTTGACCAAAGCCCAGATGGATGAAAATCGGAAACAGTCCGTGAATCCCGCCGATGAAGGTGAAAGCCGGGAAGCCTATTATGTCTTTGGCATGGAGTCGGACTGGGGGCAGTATGGAAACCTCAATGTGGATTTGAGTTACCGGGATTATACCCGGGATAGCTTCATGGCCTCCTGGGGTAATGTTTACTATTCCTACGAATACAGCACCCTGGGTTTTAATCCCCAATACAGACTCTCCCTGCCGGTGGGGAACATGGACAATGCCCTGACCATGGGCATGGAAATGTATAAGACGGAATATGATCTGTGGCGGGGCAGTGCTCCGGTTCAGGCCGACCGGACCCAGTATTTCCACGACCGGGAGACCATGGGGATCTATGTTCAAGATGAATTGTTTGTTTGGGATTCCTTGATTCTGAATCTGGGGGCCCGGTACGAAGATTTTGACACCAGTTTGGATTCTGAGCTGTCTTCCACTACTGATATTGATGACGATGAGTATGCCTGGAACCTTGGACTTTCTTATATATTACAACCCGGTTCCAAAGTCTATGCACGGTCATATCGGGCTTTTCGTTTCCCCAAAGTCGACGAGTATATGACTCTTTCTTCTGGGGCCATTAATTCCGACCTCAACCACGAGGTGTCCCAGGGCTATGAAACCGGCGTTCGTTTTGTGGGCATGGGCGGAAAGATGGAGATTGACGCCCGCCTCTTCCTCTTTGACGTGGAGGATGAAATCGTCTATAACCCGGCCACCTCTTCCAATGAGAATTTGTCGGAAACCCGTCACCAGGGCGGAGAGTTCAACATCCGCTACCAGATGCTGGATTATGTGGGCGCCTATGCCGGTGGGGGCTACACCGATGCCGAGATCTCCAGTGGGAACAACGAAGGGAAACAAATCCCATTGGTTCCGGAATTCAAAGGACATGCCGGCCTTGATTTTACCTTTAAGTGCGGCTTCTCCTACCGGGTTCAATACAACTATCTGGGCTCCCGCTATGCCGGTTCCGACAATGCAAACCAATTGGAAAAGTTGGACAGTGCCGGGACAGTGGATATGTTTGCATCCTATGAATTTAAATCCGTTGAATTCTTTTTGAACGCCACAAATATATTCAATGAAGAATATTATACCGGCTATAATTATGGCGTCTGGGGTGCTTCTTATTATCCCGTGCCCAAAGCCACCTATTATGGTGGAATCAGATACCGTTTCTAATTAAATATTAACGATTTAGGAGGATGGGGAAAATTTTTTTGTAAAATTATTTTCCCTCTACATCGTCGGTATTAGAGTCAAATAAGTCCCAGGGGGAGATGTGCATTGGAACATCTCCCCCTTTCTTTTGTTTCCCCTCCCGTGGGCCCATGGTGATTTTGATCCCGGAATCCCGTCTTCTCGTCATTCATATTTTCCTTTGCTTGGGAATCTAAGTTGCGAAAATTATTGCGAAATTAATTCTAACGCAATTGTCTTGACAGGTGGGCTTCCCTTGTTTAGTTTTTCTAAATTGTTGATTAAACGATGCTTTCGGCTTTGTTGCGATTGAGACAATTTTGTTAAAAATAAAATCGCTGTGCCAGGGCGATTAGGAGGATATATGAAAAACATTGGATCCATTTTAACGGGCTTGGGCCTGTTATTATTGTTATATGGCTCTGCAGGGGCCACAACCTTGACCCACGATTTTACCTTGAGTGGTTCCGAAACCTTTAGGGGGCGTTCTTTAAGCGTTGATTTGGGAGCGGGGCTCTCCGTCACCGTGACTGCAACCTGGGTAAGCTCCTCCCTGGGGGCCAGTGGCGATGGCGACTTGTACCAGAACCTCAATGGTATCGGTGTGCTCCATACTTATACAAATAACGACGACAACAACATTGATGGGCGCGGTCCCGACGAAACCCTTTGGTTGACCTTCAGTGATGAGGTGACCTTGACCCATTTGAGTTTTCTCTATGCCTATCCCACGGATCAGTTTGATTTCTTCGTGGGGGATCAATTGGTCCTGAATAATCAGGAGACCAGCCCCTCCGGAGAATGGCGCCCCCTGGGTGCTAATGGCTATGGGG
>JAKSBM010000933.1 GCA_022361135.1 Desulfobacterales bacterium
GACGGGGATGGATTTGATACATGGCTCAACGAGTTGGTTCATAGAATGCCCTTAAATGGTTTGATAAAGGAACTCAGGAGGAAGGCCGATTCCCATTTTTATCCCCCCATATCAATGGATGAAATTGAAAAAAGATTGGGACAAAAATTGGCGGTTCTTTCCAAATCCATGGGGGTGGATTAAATTTGTTCTTTTTTGGGGGGGGATATCTTCAAATCCTTATTGGCCTCCATATCAAACCACATGGCAAATAAAGAAAATTGAACCGATGCCAAAAAGGATGAAAATGCTGCCAGGGCATTGATGGCCGGGATATGTGCCGTGTCAAACCACATGTAAAAAACCCGGATGAAAAGAAGGAGAGAAAGGCTCCCCATCAAACCGCCAAAGCCATAGAAAAATACAAGTGGGTGAAAATCCCGGATTACGTATTTTTCCTTGAGGCGCCAGAAAAAACGTTTAAATAACAGCCAACTCAGGCTTCGAATGACCTTGGGAATTTTAATTCCGGAAATTTCACCGACATCGTAGATGGGTTCCACGGGAATGTCGGCCACCCTGAAATTGTGAATGTTCAATAGAATCAGCAAATCATTGGGTTGGCCATACCCCGGATACATCAGATCCCAATCCACGGTATCCAGGGCTTTTTTCCCAATGGCCGAATATCCGGACTGGAAATCTGATATATGCCAATACCCGGATACGATTTTCGTCAACAATGACAGAAAGGCGGTTCCATAAAACCGAATCCGGGGCATTTTATTGTAGGCATTGCCTGAAAAAAAACGATTACCCTTGGCATAGTCCGCCGCCCCTTCGGCCACCGGTGAAATCAGGGAAGCCATCTCGTCGGGGTCCATCTGCCCATCCCCATCCATTCTTACCGTGATGTCCATTCCATTGGCCCGGGCCCACTTATAACCGGAGACAAGGGCGGCACCACAACCCATGTTCTTTTTATGATCGATCAGGTGGAGGGTTTTGATTCGATTTTGAAGATTGACGACAATTTGCTTTGTCCCATCGGTACTTCCATCGTTAACAACAACAATGGCATCGACATAGTCGGGAATTTGGGTGATGACGCCCTTTATCTGCGTTTCTTCATTGTAGGCGGGAATTACAACGCAAATCCGTTTCCTTTTATACACTGTTTTTCCTCTTTATCCGGGATCAAAGGAGAATCTGATAATCCCTTATTCATTGATTTGAGAGCATGTCCAACATAGTATATAATTGTGAAAGAAAGATAGAATCAGTTTAAATTATTTGTCAACTTGAATTTATGGGTGCCGGATTCCTGCAATTGTTTTATTTCAAATGGGATTGTGACATTTAATCAAAATGGTCATAAAATGTTTTCCCCCATGGGGATCCATCCTGCTGTGACAATGGTTCCAAAGGTATAATGAACTTGTGTTTTTCAAATTTTTAAATATAATCGTGGGCATAGCATCTAATTTGCACGATTCAATCAAATAACAATGAATCCAGAATGGGCATGCACATGGTCATTTCAAAGCTTCATAAAAAAACGAGTCATGGCTTTACACTTCTTGAATTGGCCATCACCATTGCCATCATGGGGATCATAACCGCCATCGCCCTGCCACAGCTTCCGGACATCATCGACAACTACCAGCTTCGCCGGAGTGTCCGGGGGTTGATGAGCCAATTAAATCAGATGAAATTGCAGGCGGTTAAAGAAAATGCCAGAACAGTTATATTAATTGATGAAGACAATGACAGTTACACGGTATTTTTGGACGATGATTCTGAAAACTGGGCATTGGACGATGACGAAGAGGGAACGGTGACCGATCTCTCCGTTATGGACCAGGAAATTACCACCACATTGGTTTCCGATTATACGGGATTTAATGGAAGGGGGCTCCAGGCCCGGGCCACTGGAGGTTCTATTACAATCACCGCTTCCAATGGCAGTTCCCAGAGAATCGTAATCAGCAGCATTGGCAGTTTTCGCGTGGAAAGTATGGTGAACTGATTTGATGAAGAAAACCATGAGTTATACTTCCGAGAACCAGGGGTTTACCCTGATTGAAATTTTAATTTCCCTGGCCATTGTCGGCCTGGTTATGGCGGGGTTGTTCACCTCTTTTCGTGGACAGCAGCAATCCCATCTTTCCCAGAGTCAGACCGTTGAGATGCAGCAAACCGCCCGGGGGACCCTGTATATCATGGCCAAGGAAATTCGCATGGCCGGTTATGATCCGGAAGGGCAAAATGCCACGGGAATCGTGTCTGCGGGCGATGGAAGTGATTCCAATAATGCCCTGACCTTTACCTATGTATTTGGCGAAACCGATGACGATCCCGGCGAAGTTCGAACCATTTCCTATTATCTCTACGACGCCTATGGGGATGGCGATGGGAACGACGGCATTGGCCGGGCTGTGAATGGGTCACTGCAACCCCTGGCCGATAATATTGAAACCCTTCGCTTCAGGTATTTGGACAGCAGCGGTGCCGTTACCACAACCATAGATGATGTGCGCGCCGTTGAAATTCAAATTGCCGCCAGGGTTGACCAGGCCGTAACCGATTACACCCTGGGTAAAGACACACGGGTTAACAGAACCGTTACCACCATCGTGAATTGTCGAAACCTGGGATTATAAATGAATAAGGGGGATGTTTTGAAGTTAGACCGGCTTTTATTGGGGAAAAATAATCTCAATACAAGTGCTGGCTTCAGCCTGATCGAGTTGTTGGTTTCCTTGGCCATTTTGGCCGTTGGGATTTTGTCCCTGGCCCAGCTTCAATGGGCATCCATTGAGAATAACGCAAGGGCCGTGCGCCATACCAATGCCATGTTGGCCGCCCAGCTTCAAATTGAAACCCTGACCATGTTGCCGTTTGCCAGTGTAAACAATGATGATGCCGATGCCAATGGTTTTACCAAGGTGACCCATTCGGATAATTCATTGATACCGGAGGGTTTTATTCTGGAATGGCAGGTGGTTCGTGAAATTGATCTTCAAACCCCCGGCGATGGTGTTAATGACCTAATGGAAATCAATGTCAAAGTTACCGACCCGTTGGGGAATGAAAGAAGCAATATTACCTTTAACAAACCGAGGTAATGAATGAATGAATTAAAGAAAAAAAATTTCCATTGGACTGGGCAGATTTTAAAACCAAACCAGGCAGGTTCTGCCCTGGTTCTTACCATGATACTTCTGGCGGTGCTCACAACCATGGCCCTCTCATCCATGAATTTAACGGTTACGGAATCCCGGATTGTCAGGAACGAAAGAATTTATCAGGATAATTTTTACCGTGCCGAGTCCGCTGCCAGGGAGGCTGCCAAACAGATTGAATTGGCCTCTGACGCTGATCTTTCCGACCAGTCCTTCAGCACATTCACCTGGCTTAAGGATGCAAAGGACAATGATTTAACCGATTATAACAATTGGAACACGGCAACCAATTCAGCCTCGGCCACCGGGCTTGAAAATACAGAGTACTCCGTGGTCCAGCGGGGAATCGCCCGGGGGTCTTCACTGGATATGACCCGAACAACCAACATGTATGATTATGCAGCAAGGGGATATGCACATGATGCTGGTGGACGCGTCATCATAGAGCTGGGATATAGAAGACGACATTAAAATTCTAAAAAAGAAGTGTGTCCATGTTGAAATTCTGCGGTGGGTTCAAAAACAGGTTCCGGGTGTGGAAGTATCAATGCGGTAAATTCATGGGGTTTTTGTCCGTTCTAATCCTTTTTCTTCCCCTGGAATCATGGGCGGATTGTTCCTTGGCCTCCCCAACCAACTACACCATACTTCCCCATAGTTCCCCCACCTTCAAATGGAAGGCACAATGCGGGGGAACCAATTATACCCTTTCCTTGTATCGCAGCAATTGGGACCTGGTTCAGCAATATAATATTCAATGTGATGCAGACGAGTGCGAGTTTTACCCCAATCTGGATCTGTCCAATGGCATCTACTTTTGGAATATTGCCATGGACGGGACAGAAAATTATGTTGGTAACGGCACGGCTGTGTTCAGTGTTTGGGCCTCCAAAACCTATTACCGCGATAATGACAAGGATGGGTTTGGCAATCCATCCAGTTCGTTGAATAGTTACATATGGCCCATTGGGTATGTTCTCGACGATACCGATTGCGATGATCATAACGCCTCCGTCCACAAAGGCGCTTTGGAAATTTGCGGCGATGGCATTGATCAGGATTGCAATGGGTCGGACCAGGGGTGCACAGAGGATAAGGATAAGGACGGGTGGCGCCCCGATGCCGGTGATTGCAATGATAATGATGCCAGTATCCATCCCAATGCACCGGAGATTTGCGGCGATAATATAGATCAGGATTGCGACGGCATCACCCAGGAATGCCAAGAGCTCGTCTGTGTGGATATGGCAGATGTGCCATTGGAAACCCAATACCAGGCAGCCCCTGCGAACATCATGCTTCTCCTTGATAATTCGGGGTCCATGGACTTTTCCTTTTTAACCTCGGAGATCAATGGCAGCTTTAAGGGCTATTATTATTTATACGAAATCGATGGGATGAATTACGGCTCCCACACAGCCCTTTCGGATGAGGCTAAGAAGTATTGGAAGAGCCGTTGGCACGAATACAATAAAATATATTACGATCCCTCCATTACCTATGCACCCTGGCCGGCCACGGGAAAGTATCCAAATTTAAGGGCGTTTAAGGATTACGCAAGCAGCGATCCCGAAAAGGTCTGGGATCATCCCATCCTTGGGGACGAAATCATCGAGTTGGACGATGAGTATGCCGACAAGGATATCGTGGGGATTGATATGCCCTATGCCCATTATTTCGCCCGCCATGATGATGATATTTATCTGGTAACATTGGAAGACGGTAAAATTCGATACTATCGCATGAAGGATTCTTCCAAGGATAATAGTAAGGATTCCGGATTTAAGAAAGTAACGGGGTCTTCCATCCCACCCATTACATCACGTACCTACCTTGAAGAAAGGCAGAATTTCGCCAATTGGCTTTGTTTTCACCGGAAACGGTCCTATGTCGCCGCCAATGCATTGACCCATTTGATCCAACAGATGCGTGGGGTTCAGATCGGGATTTATACCATTAATCCCCAGGTTTCCACTTACCTGGATGCCCATATCGTCCAACCGGTTCTACCGGTTCGTGTCCAGGGGCAGGATCAATCGGAAACATTAATTAATAAATTATATGAGCTGAAAATTCGCATGGCCGGAACTCCATTGCGTGAAGGGCTCAAGGCCGTGGGGCAATATTATGATGACACGGACAACATCCTTGTTCCCGGTCTGGGTGACTCTCCATATGCAAATCAGGCCCAGGGGGGGGCATGTCAGCAAGCCTTTGCCGTTATGGTAACCGATGGACATTGGAGCAACTCTTCCGAGTTCAGCATTGGAAACCACGACGGAGATCAATACAGCGATACCCTGGCAGATACGGCCATGTATTTTTATAAGAAAGATCTCTCCAGCTTACCCAATCAAGTCCGTGGCAATGCCGTGGATCCTTTGAATACACAGCACATGGTTTCCTATGGCATCGCCTTCGGGGTAAAGGGGAGCATTGATCCCGGCCAATACCCCGATTGTCCCCAGGCCTGCGAGTCCGTAAACCCCACCTGTGATAAGTGTCCCCAGAGTTGGCCGGAACCCGTGGCCAATGACGGATCAAAAATTGATGACCTTTACCATGCCACCCTCAATGGCCGGGGTGCGGTATGGAGCGCTGACAATCCAGTTGAACTGGCAGATGCATTGAAGAGCCTGATCCTGGACCTTGAGGACCGACAGGGCTCGGCAGCCCCCCTGGCGGCCAACGGTAGCCAGGTTTCGGCCACCACCACCGTTTATAAGTCCTCCTACGATTCAACCACATGGTCCGGGGATGTGGGGGCATATTCCATAGATCCGTCAACCGGATCCGTGGCAGCATCCCCCAGCTGGTCGGCCGCAGCAAAGCTGGGTGAAAAACTGAGTATCCCAAATTGGTGGGGCAGTGGAACCGGTCGCAAGGTGATTACCAATGTCGGCAATATCGGTATGCCTTTCAATGCAACAGCAGCCGGCTCAATGGGGCTGGAATCCGATATTATCAACTATATCCGGGGGGATAATCGCAGGGAAGGAGAGGGCGCCGATGACTTCAGAATTCGACACAACAAGTTGGGTGATATTGTTCATTCAGCCCCCCTTCTTTCCCATGGGGTGCTGTTTGTCGGAGCCAACGATGGCATGCTGCACGCCTTTGACCAAACCAATGGGGAAGAACGTTTCGCCTATGTTCCCAGTTTTGTCGTTCCCAATCTACCCGACTTGACCCAACGGGTCTATTCACATAAATATTTCGTGGATGCGACCCCCTATGTCCAGCACATTGACCCAACCACAAGCTATCTCATCGGTGGGCTGGGAAAGGGGGGGAAGGGGGTCTATTGCCTGGATGTTTCTCCGTCCAAGCTCAACCCCAATCGGGAGGAAACGGCAACGGAAATTTTTAAATGGGTTTACCCGGTCAACGATGATCCAGACATGGGATATTCCTTTCCCCAGCCCTATATTGTGAATTCCCGGGGCGGTTGGGTGGCCGTTTTTGCCAATGGATACGACAGCCCCAGTGCCAAGGCTTGCCTCTATGTGGTTCGATTGTCCAATGGTGAATTATTAAAAAAAATTGAGACCCAATTCGGAAATCCCGATTCCCTGTGCAATGGTCTTTCCACCCCCGCTTTGGTGGATTCGGACAGTGACGGCCTGGTGGATTATGCCTATGCCGGAGACCTCAGGGGGAATTTATGGAAATTCGATCTGACAGATGAAGACCCCAGCAATTGGGAC
>JAKSBM010000128.1 GCA_022361135.1 Desulfobacterales bacterium
CGCGGCAGCGTGCTGGAGATCAAGGGCAACCCCTATGTCATGGCAGCCAAGGCGTCCGGCGCGCGGGACTTCAGGATTCTGTTCCAGCACATCCTGCCCAACGCCCTCCCGCCCATTTTCGTTGTCATGGCCGTGGATTTGGCGGTGGTCATCATGCTGGAGGCCACCCTGAGCTTTCTGGGTGTGGGGGTTCCCATCACCGAACCCTCCCTGGGCATGATGATCTCCATTGGGAAAAATTATATCTACGCGGGCATGTGGTGGATGGTCCTGTTTCCGGGCCTCACCCTCATCCTGCTGGTGGTGGCCATCAATTTATTCTCGGACTGGCTGAGGGATGAGATGAATCCCAAGCTGGCCAAGAACTAATGAATTTATTGAGCTAGTTTAAAATACGAATTAGACAGGGGAAAACCCCTTTGAAAGATATGCCAATGATACAATTTACCAACACAGACGGATTCATCCAGGATTTTGAAACCATCATCAACATGGACTCGGCCAGTGATAATCCCCAGGGCATCAAGGCCCTGGCCGAATTTTTCCAGGCCCGATTCAATGCCCTGGGCATGGATGCCCAACTTGTCTTCCCCGGGGACGGCTCGGTTCCCTGCCTGGAGGCCAAAATCGGTGCGGCGCCCTATGACATCATGTTCCTGGGCCACATGGACACGGTATTTGCCACCGGTGAAGCGGCCAAACGGCCCTTTTCAATAGAAGGTGACAAGGCCTTTGGCCCCGGGGTCTGCGACATGCAGGGCGGCCTTTTGGTGGCCCTCCACGCCCTGGAAACCCTCCACGACCAAGGAAAACTTGCGGGCATGAACCTGGTGGTGGCCTTTAACGGAGACGAAGAAGTGGGCTCCAAGGCCTCCCGGGAATGGATTGAAGCCACCGCCCGGCAAAGCCGCCACACCCTGGTCTACGAACCCTGCCGCCCCGGCTACAAGGTGGTCTCCCAACGCAAGGGCGGGGGATGGTTCCACCTCACGGCCACGGGCAAGGAAACCCATGTGGGCGCCGATCCCCACAACGGAGTCAATGCCGTGCTGGAACTGGCCCACCAGACCCTGAAAATCACCCAGGAGCTCAACAATGAAAAGACCGGCACCGCCGCCCACGTCACCGTGGTCAACGGCGGGGACAAGGTCAATGTCATGCCGGCCCTGGCCACGGCCTCCGTGGATATCCGCATTGCCCAGGGCCCGGAACAGCAACGGGTCAACGACTATTTTGCCGGCCTTCCCCAACAAATCCATGTGCCCGGCGCCGGACTAAAGGTGGAAGGGGAGGTGGACCGTCCCCCCCTGGAACTCACCCCCAAAAGCCAGGCCCTCCTGGAGGCCATCCAGGCCACGGGGGAGGCCTTGGGCCGGCCCATGGACCATCTGGCCACCGGGGGCTGCTCCGATGCCAATTTCACCTCGGCCCAGGGCACGCCCACCATCGACGGCTTAGGGCTTGTGGGAGGCAACTCCCACCGGGAGGACGAATATGTGGAACTCTCCTCCATCGCCCCCATGGTGGAGCTCACGGCCAACCTCTGCTGCCGCCTGACCCGATAACCCATCCCCAAAATAGACATCCCCCTGGATCCATGAACCGATCCAGGGGGACCGTCTCCCTTCCCTTTTTCCCATTGCAATATCCGACCAAAACCGGTTTAGTGGTTCCATAAAATTCCAAGACCCGGAGGAACCATGGTACAGGGCAAAATTGAAATTTCCACGGACAAAAACCTACTGAATCTGGATTTCATCCACACTTATCTCACCCATTCCTATTGGGCCAAGGGCATCACCCGTGGGGCCGTGAAAAAATCCATCCGCCATTCCTTCTGTTTTGGCATTTATGAGGAAGATCAACAGGCAGGATTTGCCCGGGTGATCACAGATTTCACCACCTTTGCCTACCTGGCCGATGTATTCATTGATCCGTCATTCCAGGGCCGGGGACTGGGAAAACAATTGGTGGGACACATCATGGCCCACAAAGATCTCAAGCAACTCCGACGTTGGCATCTCCTCACCGATGACGCCCATGGCCTCTACAACCGTTTCGGTTTCAACAAGCCCTCAAATCCGATTCTCCACATGGAAAAAACCAGCAAGCCCCAATACTGACAGCCCTGAATTGAAATCCCGGGCGCGACATGGTAACACGGGAAAAAAATTCAGATCCCGAGGAAAGAATATGACCACACATCCCACCCTCATCCTGGCCAAGGATGCCCATGAATACGAAACCCTGATCCAGACCGCCGATCTGGACGGATTGAAAATAGAGACCTGCACCTCCCTGGACCAGGCCCGCCCTTTTTTAGGGGAGTGCGAAATCCTCTTTGCCGTGCCCGACCTGGCGGCCCGGGCCCTGGCACACGCCCCCAAGTTGAAATGGCTCCAGTCCATGTGGGCCGGGATCACCCCCCTGCTGGCCCCGGATCTTCCCCGGGACTACACCCTCACCGGGGTCAAGGGGCTCTTCGGCCCATTGATGTCGGAATACCTCATCTGCCACATGCTCATGCACGAGCGCAAGGTCCTGTTCCGCCACCAATGCCAGCAGGACCGGACATGGAACCAGACCCCGCCCGGTACCCTAAGGGGGAAAACCCTGGGCATCATGGGCACCGGTTCCATCGGCACCCATGTTGCCCAAACGGCCAAGCAATTCGGCATGACCACCCGGGGACTGTCCCGGACGGGAAGTGCCTGCCCCCACATGGACCAGACCTTTATTACCAAAGATATTCTCGAATTTGCCCAGGGGCTGGATTACCTGGTTTCCATCCTGCCGGACACCCCGGCCACGGACAACCTGGTCAATGGGGACCTTTTGGCCGCCCTCCCGGAAAGGGCCGTCTTCCTCAATGTGGGACGGGGCAATGCCGTGGACGAAGAGGCCCTGGTGGCAGCCCTTGAAAAAGGAATAATCGCCGGTGCGGTCCTGGATGTCTTTAAAAAGGAACCCCTGGCATCGGACCATCCCCTGTGGACGGCACCCAACACCCTGATCACGGCCCACACCGCAGCCATGAGCCACCCCGAGGGCGTGGCCCCCATTTTCATCGAAAATTACAAGCGCTACGCCCGGGGAGAGGCCCTGAAATACACCATTGATTTCAAGGCAGGATATTAAAGGTCAGCCGTCGAATGAATCGAACCAGGGCCGGGTCACGCTGGGCAAGGATGCGCCGGGCCTTTTTCCGGGAGAGGCTTCCAATGGTGGGGACCCCCTTCATGATCTGGACATCCCTTTTCTGGAGCTCCTCCACCCGGGCTTTGAGTTCAACCGGTTCCGGAGGGAATGCCAATAGCCGTTCCACCTCCTTTTTCAACAGGCCGAAATTCACCGCTGCCTTGCGGTGTTGCTCGGCCCGTTCGGGGAAGCGTAGAAAGGTCTGAAGGGCTGCCAGAACCGGTGCCAGCATGGCGCAGACCACCAGAAAGGTGATGGTGGCATCAAAATCCGCAAATTTAACCGGAAAGGCATTCTCACCGTCCTTTGCCATGGTGTTGAACAACTCCGATGCCGTGATGGTGGTGACAATCACCAGGGGGACCCCCAGGA
>JAKSBM010000485.1 GCA_022361135.1 Desulfobacterales bacterium
ATGGCCTTGGCCGTATTGATGTATTCCCACAGGGCCATGCCTCCGTTGGCGGAAGAGATGATTTTAATGACCGACAGGGCCACGGCTGCCCCCAGGAGTTCGAACACGATGGAGACCGTGGTGGAGGTGGGCAGGCCATGGGTGTTGAACATGTCCAGCAGGAGGATGTCCGTGATCATCACGGCCAGGAAGATGGTGAGCAGTTCGGGCATGGTAAAAAACTGGGGATGGAATATCCCCTTCCGGGCCACTTCCATCATCCCCCCGGAAAAGGTGACGCCGGCCAGGATACCCAGGCTGGCGATGATCATGATGGTCAAGAAGGGGGCGGCCTTGGAGCCGATGGATGAATTCAGAAAGTTCACCGCATCGTTGGTTACCCCCACAATCAGGTCAAACAGGGCAAATAACAATAATATGCCGATGATGGCATAGCAAAGGACAAGGGTCATGTTCTTCTCTCTTAAAGTTGTTGTCGCTGTGTGCTTCCGCCGGGGTGATCCGGGGCGGAGCCGATGATCTGGAGCTTGGGTTCAGGGATTATCCCCAACCTGGAAATTCCATGGCAATTTGCTTTTACCAAGTGGAAAAAGTTGATACCAATGGGTGTTCAACATTTTCCATTGCCACAAATTGTCCCCCTTTGGGCGAGATGCCTTCACCTGATCTGCCGGGTTCCGGAATGGTTCGCGGTAAGTCATTACAGCTTCATATTCCGGGCCTTGAAGATCGGGTAAATCCATTTCGGGAAATATCCGGCTAATACAGGGGTAACACAATCCACATAAACCGCAAGCTTATTTAGTCTTTTTGGCTTGAAGAATCAAGGTGTTGGGGGGATTCTAACACAATTCTAATATTGGGATAATAATTGGATTTATGTCCGTGGGGGCAGCTGGGCGGGCAAGGTGGGGAAAAAATTGAAAAAAGGGGAGTGGGCGGAGATTCGGCTTATTCTTTAAGTTTTAAGATCAGGTTGTAAATCTTTTTTTTGGGGACTTTGAACTCGGCGGCCAATTCCTTGGATAAACTGGAGGTGGGGGCGTCCGGGTCAGCGTTCAATCGTTCCTGGACAAGTGTTTCCAATTCTTCGGAAGAGGGGGCCTTGGCTTCTCCGGCACCCTCCACAAAAAGGGCGCATTCTCCCTTGACGGTGTCCCGCTCTTCCAGGGCGGCAATGATCTGGGACAGGGGGCCCCGGATGTATTCTTCGTGGCGCTTGGTGATTTCCCGGGCCAGGCAGGCTTGACGGTCGCCGAACACTTCGGCCAGGGTGGTGAGGAGGGCCAGAATCCGGCGGGGGGATTCGTAGAAGATCTGGGTGGCCCTGTCGGATTTTAACTCTTCAAGGGCCTTGCGCTGCTGGGCGGCCTTCCTGGGGGGGAATCCAAAAAAGGCAAATCGGTCCGTGGGCAGACCGGATACGGACAGGCCGGCCACGGCGGCGGAACAACCGGGCACGGGGACCACGGTGATGCCCTGGGCCGATGCTTCACGGACCAGGTGGAAACCGGGATCGGAGATGCAGGGGGTGCCGGCATCGGTGATCAGGGCGATGCTTTCTCCCTGGGTCAGCCGCTGGATGAGTTGGGGGGTCCGTTTGGACTCATTGTGTTCATGGCAGGAAATGCAGGGGGTGGCAATGCCGTAATGGTTGAGCAGACGTTTGGAGTGCCGGGTATCTTCGGCGGCGATGAGATCCACCTCTTCCAGGATGCGCACGGCCCGGTAGGTCATATCTTCCAGATTTCCCAATGGGGTTGCGGTGATGTAGAGGGTTCCGAAATTCATGGTCTGGCTCTCCTGATGGGCATTTCAGCCGGGATATTTCACGGGGGTTAATTGCATTGGAATGCGTGGGGAATGTGGTGAATTTCCCAATGGCCCTGGTGGTTGTAGACCTCCACCACGTCAAAGCCCAGGGGGTGCTCCCGGAATTGGGGCCGGGACTGGAGAAAGGCCTGGGCCGCCAGGATGATTTTTTCCTGCTTGGCCGGGGTGACGGCCAGGGCTGCCCGCCCGTACTTCATGCTGGTCCGGGTTTTCACCTCCACAAAGCAGAGGCGCCGGGGCTTGGGTGACAATGCCTGGAAAACCTTGGGGATGACTCCCCTGCTGTTTTCCAGGGCAATGATGTCAATTTCCGCAAACCGGGTGGAGAAGTTGGTTTCCACAATGGTGAACCCCTGCTGCTTCAAATAGTCGGCAGCCTGTTTTTCTCCTTGTTCTCCCAGGCGTTTGCGGTCCAGGGTCACGGGCTTTTCACCACTTTGAAGCTCATGCGGTGGACCGGACAGGGTCCGTGTTCCCGGATGGCTTCCTTGTGGGCCTTGGTGGGGTAGCCCTTGTGCTTGATAAAATTGTACTGGGGATATGCTTCGTGGAGTTCGGCCATCTGCCGGTCCCGTGTGACCTTGGCAATGATGGAGGCCGCTGCAATGGAGATACTGAGGGAATCCCCTTTGACAATGGCCTGCTGGGGCGTTTCCATGGGAATGGTGAATTTGCCGTCCACCAAAAGGAAATCCGCGTCCATACCGAGGTCCTCCACGGCCCGCTTCATGGAGAGCAGGCTGGCCTGGAGGATATTGATTTCATCAATTTCCTTGTGGTCGGCAATGCCCACCCCCACGGCCAGTGCTTCTTCCCGAATGATGGGGAAGAGGGCATCCCGTTTCTTTTCCGACAGCTTTTTGGAGTCGGTGAGCCCGGGGCATTCAAAGCCCCTGGGCAGGATAACGGCTGCAGAAACAACAGGGCCGGCAAGGGGTCCCCTGCCGGCCTCGTCAAGTCCTGCAATGGCCGAATACCCATTCTCCATAGCCTCATGTTCAAATTGCCACATGATGGAGTGGGTATCGGATTTATGCAAAGCGTTTTTCTTTGATACGGGCAGCTTTACCGCGCAGGTTCCGGAGGTAGTAGAGTTTGGAACGGCGAACCCGGCC
>JAKSBM010000455.1 GCA_022361135.1 Desulfobacterales bacterium
GCTTCGCATGCGGGTGGATATCAAACCCTGGGATAACGAAAAGGTCCGCCTGGCCTTGAAAAAATGCCACAACCACGAAAAAATCCTGGCCCTGGCCCAGATGGGACAGGGACTGGAAGGACAGGACTTCCACGTCTATCCCCTCCACCCGGAATACTGCCCCACGGAAACCCCTAAATACGATCCGGCCAAATCCCGGAAACTCCTGGCCGAAGCCGGATATCCCAACGGGCTGGATGTCTCCCTGGCCGTGGGCTCGGGCTGGCCCGACGTGGTCCGGTACGGGGAAATTTTGAAGCAGGACGCCAAGGCCGGCGGTTTCAACATCTCCCTGGTCACCATGCCCACCTCCCAGTATTGGGAGCAATGGACCGAAGTCGACCTGGGCATCACCCCCTGGACCCACCGCCCCCTGGGCACCATGTGCCTGACCCTGGCCTATACCGCCGATGCCGAAGGAAAGCCCGTGGCCTGGAACGAGAGTCGCTGGGTGGACAAGGAGTTCTCCGATTTGCTCTCCAAAGCCAACGGCACCGTGGATGTGGAAAAACGCAGGGAAATCTTCTGCAAACTCCAGAAAATCCAATACGAAAGGGGCTCCATCGCCATTGGATTCTGGCGGTCGGTGTGGATGGTCTCTTCGGCCCGAATGAAGGGTCTGGAAGCCCATCCCAACGGCTATATGCTTTTTAATAACATCCATTTGGGATAGGCCATGCTCCTCTTTATTCTCAGGCGGCTGGTGCTGTTCTTTTTGACCATGATCCTGGTCTCCATGGCGGTCTTCTTCATTGCCGAATCCTCACCCGGCAATGTGGCCAAGAATGTCCTGGGGGCCTTTATCACCCCGGAACAGGAGGTTTCCTTCCTGCGCCAGAACGGACTGGACAAGCCCATTGCCGTCCGGTACCTGCACTGGATTGCGGGCAATGACTGGTTGGCCGCAAGGCGGGTGGGCCTTCCCCTGGAACGCATCACCACCAAGGAAGGGTACCAGGAATGGTGGGCGGTCAAGGAAGACGGCAGCCTGCTCCGGTGGTCCGTGGAGGGGGACGACCTCACGGTCATCAACCTCAGGGCCGACGGCAGCCGGGTCAAATATCCCGACAATGGACGATGGCGCCAACGACAGGACGGCGCCTTTGAGTTCTGGGGCCTGGACCTCCAAAACCATGCCGTGCGCTGGGTCAAGGGAGATACGGAAAAGGTCTGGACCTTTGTCATGGGCAAGGGCTGGATGGAAGCGGCCGGCGGACCCAAGGAATACCTGCCCCTGAAAAAGGGATTTCTCAGGGGGGATCCGGGCATTTCCCTGCGCACGGGCCGGCCCGTGGCCAAGAGTCTCTATGTTCGGCTGCGCAACTCCGTGGTCCTGGCCGGCACCGCCTTTCTGGTGGTCATGCCCCTGGCCCTGTTCCTGGGCATGGCGGCCGGGCTCAGGGAGGGCTCTCTCCGGGACCGGGTGCTCTCCATCGGGGGCATGATGTTCTCGGTGGTGCCGGAATTTGCCACGGGCATCTTCCTCACCCTCATCTTCAGCCTCTGGCTGGGCTGGCTGCCCGGGGCGGCCGTGCTCGGAAATGCCCCCCCCTGGGAAAAACCCATGATGCTGGTGCTCCCGGTGCTCACCCTCACCCTCATCGAGCTGGGCTATGTGCTCCGCATCACCCGTTCCTCCATGGTGGAGGTGATGAAATCCCCCTATATCCGTACGGCCTACCTCAAGGGGCTGCCCCAAAAGCAGGTGGTGCTCAAGCATGCCGTGAAAAACGCCCTCATCGCCCCCATCACCGTGATCATGCTCCATGTGAACTGGCTTTTGGGCGGCATCGTCATTGTGGAGGTGGTCTTCGGCTACCCCGGCCTGGGGGCCTATCTTCTGGAATCGGCCCTTTA
>JAKSBM010000841.1 GCA_022361135.1 Desulfobacterales bacterium
AAACCGGGAAAACCATCCGGGTGGCCTCCAAATCCATCCGTTGCCCCGATTTGATCCAGCGGGTCTTTGACCGGGGCGGGCCTGTCTTCAAGGGGATTTTGGCCTATGCCGTGGAAGAGGCTGCTTTTCTGGCCCAGCGGGGATTTAAGGATTTGGTGGTGGCCTATCCCACGGTCCAGGAATCGGATTTGAACCTGGCGGTTGCATCTGCACGTGGGGGCTGCCCCATCACGTTGATGGTGGATGCCATGGACCAGCTGGAACGGATCCAGCGCTTTGGGGCGGCCGCGGATGTGGTCCTGCCCGTCTGTCTGGACCTGGATATGTCCTGGCGTCCCCTGGGCTCCTGGCCCCACCTGGGGGTGCGGCGGAGCCCCCTGCGCAGTCCCAACCATGTGCTGGAATTGGCCTTGGCTGTCCAGGGGCTTTCCCATGTTACCATATGCGGCCTCATGGGGTACGAGGCCCAGGTGGCCTCCCTCAACGACCGGGTGCCGGGGCGGTGGGCCATGAATGGGGTGGCCCGGTGGATTAAAAAACAGTCCGACCGGGAATTGGGGAAACGGCGCCACCGGGTGGTCCAGGCCCTGGCCGACCAGGGGCTGGAGCTGGACTTTGTCAACGGGGGCGGCAGCGGCAGCCTGAGGCGCACCGGGGGCCACCCCGGGGTCACCGAGGTCACGGCGGGTTCGGCCTTTTTTGCACCGGGGCTGTTCCGGTATTTCCAGGATGTCCGCTTTGAACCCTCTGCCTATTTTGCCCTCCAGGTGGCCCGGGTGCCGGCCCCGGCCATGGTGACCTGCCAGGGGGGCGGCTATGTGGGGTCCGGGGAGGTGGGGGAAAATCGCCTGCCCTGGCCGGTGATGCCACCGGGCTTGACCTATCTGTCCATGGAGGGGGCCGGGGAGGTGCAGACGCCCTTGGTGGTCCCCCGGGGCGGGGTTGCCCCGGCCGTGGGGGATCCGGTCTTTTTCCAGCATGCCAAGGCCGGGGAATTGTGTGAACATTTCAATGAATTGATCTGCTTGGAAAAGGGGGAAATCACGGGCCGTGTGAAAACATACCGGGGCCTGGGCCGGGCATTTTTATGACCCGACCTCCCCAGGGGGGAAACATGAAGGTTTACGATTTTCTATTTGTGGGGGCGGGGATCTCCGGCCCCTTTATTGCCAAGGAACTTTGCGGGGCCGGTGCCCAATGCCTCATGGTGGAGGCCGGCCGGCTCTACCACCGCCACACCTATCCCCGGAACAGCCTGGACGGCAATGCCAACCTTTATTGGGCCGGGGGCATGGAGTTGGGGGCCGATGCCAAAATCGCCTTCCTCCGGCCCAAAGTGGTGGGGGGCGGTTCCATCGTGAACCAGGCCCTGGTGGACCGGTTCGATGCCGAGGCCTGGGCCGGGTGGCAGGCCGCCAGTGGGGTGGACTGGTTCAATGCCCAGGACATGGCCCCCTGGTACGACGCCGCCGAGTCCGAGATCGAAATCCGGGAGATTCCCCCGGCCTTTTCCAATGAAAATGCACGGATATTCGACCAGGGGTTTAAGGCATTGGGCTTTTCCAATGCCCCCCTGCGCCGGGCCCAGGCCGATTGTCGCCTGGAGGAGGGGAATTGCTGCATTGAATGCCTCAACGGTTGCCGCCTGGGCTCCAAGCAGTCCACCCCGGAGACCGTGCTTAAAACGGCCCTGGAAAACGGACTCACCCTGGTGCCCCGGGTGGAGGCCCGGGAGATCCGTTTCCACCGGGACGGGCGGGTGGAACTTCGGGGCCGGGATGCCCGGGGCGGGCTCACGGTCCATTGGGGACGGAATCTGGTTTTGGGGGCCGGCAGTGTGGGCAATTCCGCCCTGTTACTCCGTTCCGGCCTGGGGCCAAAACCCCTGTGGAAACGGCTTTTGGGGCGTGGGGAAGCGGGCTTGCCCGTGGGACGGGGCTTCTACTGCCACCCCCAATTCATGAGCTTTGGGATTTACGATCGGCCCATCAAATCCCACATGGGAGCCTTCCAGGCCTTTAAGTCCGACGACACCGGATTCCGGCGCCAGGGCTTTAAACTGGAGAACGTCTATGCCGGCCCCGAGGGCATTGCCGTCCTCCTTCCCGGTTTTGGGAAACGCCACCATAAATACATGGAAAAATTGGATCATTTCGCCTGCATGGAGGTTTGCACCCGGGATGCCAAGCCTGGAAAAATCACCCTGGATGGCCGGGGGGAACCCTGCATCCACAAGCCCCTGCGCCGGGACGACCGGGCCCGATACCTCAAGGGGCGGGCCATTATTACGGAGATTTTCAAAACCACCGGAGCCCGGGAAATCATCCATGGTCGCTTTGGCATCGGTCTCCACCTCATGGGGGGCTGTGCCATGGGCACGGATCCGGCCCAATCGGTGGTGGATCTCGAGTTCCGTCTCCACGGTCGGGACAATGTATTCATTGCCGATTCCAGCATCTTCCCCAATGCACCGGGCATCAATCCTTCGTTAACCATCATGGCCCTGTCCAAACGGGCGGCCCAATCCATCCTCAGGAGGCATTCATGATTTCCCGTTATTTTTCTTCCGCCCAGCTCCGGGGTATGTCCCGGGCCGGTCAGGTGCTTTTGCCGGGCAGCTCCAATTCCCCGGCCTTTACGGAAACGGGCTGCATTGCCCATGTGGATCGCATGGCCCAGGGCTTTCGGAACCGTGACCGGGCCGGGCTCTGTCTGGTTTTCAGCCTTTTTGCCCGCCTGCCCCGGCCCTTCATTGCTTTGATTTTCTGGATCCTTTCCCTCCATCCCCGTCTGCCCGGCCCCCTGGGGGCGGGGTTGCGCATGGCGGAGTTGGGCATCAAGGGGGCGGTGTTCTCCCCCTATTATGCCAATCTCACCGCCCCGGATTACCAGGGGCCCTCGGTCCATGGGGCCATTGGCTGGAATCCCAAGTTCGTGACCCTGCCCCCTGTGGCGGCGCCCCCGGAACCGTCGGTCATCCTGGACCGGCCCGGGCCCGAAGATATTCCGGCCATCTACAGCCGGGCCCGGGCCGTGGAATCCGAGATCCGGGACTGGGGGACCGACGGGCGGGTGAAGTTCATCTCTGCCCTGAAGGCCGGGATTCTGGACCGCCGGGAGGAGATCCTGGATGTTGTCCAGGCCGATACGGGAAAGTCCCGGCTGGATGCCCTGACTGCGGAAATCTTCGGCACCCTGGATTGGCTCACCTACCTGGAAAAGCAGGCGGTGAAATCCCTGGCCGACCAACGGGTGCCCACCCCCTTTGCCCTCATGGGGAAAAAATCCCGGGTCTATTTTGAACCCCTGGGAACGGTGCTCCTGATTTCCCCCTGGAATTACCCCTTTTACCAGGCCATTGTTCCCATTACCCAGGCCTTTGTTTGCGGCAATGCCGTGGTTTTCAAACCCTCCACGGAAACCCCGTTGAAGGGATTGGTGGAGGATCTTTTGACCCGGGCCGGTTTTCCCCGGGATTGGGTCCAGGTGGTCTACGGCTCCGGGGGGCGCATCGGCGACGCCCTGGTGGATGGCCGACCGGACAAGATTTTTCTCATCGGCAGCCCCCATGTGGGGCGGCATATCATGGAACGGGCCGCCCGCCACCTCATCCCCGTGGAATTGGAGCTGGGGGGAAAGGATCCCATGGTGGTCTTTGACGATGTGGACATCCCCCGGGCCGTGTCCGGTGCCCTCTGGGGGACTTTTACCACCACGGGGCAGTCCTGTACCTCGGTTGAGCGTCCCTTTGTCCAGGAGGGGATTTACGATGCGTTTAGGGCGCGCCTCCAGCAGTTGCTGCTGCAACTGCCCCCGGTTCAACGGGCGGATGCCCGTTTTCATCAGGTCGAGCATGATGTGCTCCAGACCCTGAAGCAGCGTCTTGAAGCGCTGGAG
>JAKSBM010000819.1 GCA_022361135.1 Desulfobacterales bacterium
CGATGATGCCCACGGCCACGGTAACATCGGTGGACAAGCCTAATTTTTCCGCCCATTCCCGGGAGAGGGTGCCCGCCGGGGTGGTGCTGGGGAAGGTGTCGGTGAAAAGGGCCTCCTTTTCCAGGAGGGGATCCACTTTTCCAAGGAAGGCCCTTTCCGGCAGGCCGCCGAATTCCGGGTGCCACATGGCCTTGTGGCCTGCGGCGCAGCGGCTTCGTTTCATGGCTTTGGGATCGGTGATCCCGGTGAGGACCCCGGTCATCCAGTCGCAATGCTCCATCCAGGATGCGGCATTCCGTCGAATGTTTTCATTGGTGCGCAGGATGTGGAGCATTTTGGCCCAGAACCATTCCGAGGAATAGGTGCCACCGGAGTAGCGGGTGAAGTCGGTGCCCCCCCAGCTTTTGGCGCAGTGGGTGATCTCTTCGGCCTCGGCCACGGCCGTGTGGTCCTTCCAGAGGATGAACATGGCGTCGGGATCTGCTTCAAATCCCGGGGTGAGGGCCAGTGGGGTTCCCGTTGTATCCACGGCAACCGGGGTGGAACCGGTGGTGTCAACGGCAATTCCCCTGACCCGGGTGGCCACATCACTTCCTGCCTGGGCCAGGGCCCGGGTCAGGGTGTCTTCCAGGCATTCCAGGTAATCCAGGGGGTGCTGGCGGAACTGATTTTTGGCCGGGTCGCAGAATGATTTTTTGGCCCACCGGGGGTAGGGCGCCGATGCTTCGGCCAGAATGGTTCCATTTCGGCTGTCCACGATGATGGACCGCACCGAGTCGGTCCCGAAATCCACGCCAATAACTGCATTGTCCGTCATATGTTCATCCCTTTGATGATTGGGTCTGGTCCCCGGTCCTCCGGGGGCCGTTTTTGTTAAAAAGTGTGGCCCCCCTTGTGTCCGGGAACAAAGTCTGGTTTATTTTCGAGGTTTCCCAAAATATCCGGGAAGGGCCGTTGTCGTGGGCTCTTGGACTTCCGGATTTTGTTTGATTTATACCAAATCAGATTCAGTATTGCAATTTGATGGTAAAATGTTAAATAAATAACAAAATTTGCAGTTGGGAGGAAAATTAGGTGTCCAAAGCCAAGATTGAACGTAAGAAAAAAATGATCCAGATCCTGAAGGAGAAGCGGATGGTGTCCCTGTCCAAACTCTCCGGCATGCTGGGGGTGTCCAATATGACGGCCCGGCGCTATGCCGGTGAGATGGAAGACCAGATTGCCCTCATGGGATCCCATGTGATCTATCGGCTTGAAGATACCGAAACTCCCATGAAATATACCATTGACGAGGAAGAAGTCCGGAATCTGAACAAGAAAAAACAATTGGGTCGCCGGGCCGCCTCCTTCATTGAAGAGGGAGACGTGATCTTTGTGGATGCCGGCACCACCACACCCTTTTTGGCCGAGCAGGTCCCCGACGATGTTCGTTTCACCGCGGTCTGCTGCTCCCTCAACGTCTTCCTTATCCTGAATCAGAAAAAAAACTGCACCCTCATCCTCACCGGCGGAGAATTCCACGAAGGCACCCAGGTTTTTGCCAGCCGGGCCGCCCTGGACATCATCCGCAACATCCGCATTACCAAGGCCTTTATTTCCACGGCCGGTATCAGTGAAAAGCTGGGGCTCACCTGTTTTAATCCCTATGAGACCGATTTGAAAAAAGAGGTGATTAAATATTCCCAGCACGTCTATGTGGTGGCCGACTCCACCAAGATGGACAGCGTCAAAATCGCCTATTTTGCCGACATTACCCAGGCCGATACCCTGGTCATTGACGGGGGAATCCGGGAAGAAGATGAAAACTGGCTTGCCCAGGCCGGGCTGGATGTGGTAAAAGCCTGAACTATTTGATATAATAATCTAATTTGTTGAACTCCGCTGCAAGCCCGTGAACCGGGCCTTTGCTCCCCGCACAACCCCCTGTAGAGCCCCCATTTGGTTAAATTTGTTCCCGATATTTTTTTAAAGCGGTTTACACTTGATTGGAGATCTGTTACTAAGGCTCCAAAAAATTGTTATTATTTTCACAAAATCGAAAGAGAAAAAGATAATGAGTGAAGAAGTAAGCCGCAAGATGGTGTTGTCCATGATCGACCACACCGTGCTGAAACCCCAGGCCACCCTGGATGAAATTACCACCCTCTGTGACGAGGCCGCAGCCCATGCATTCTGTTCGGTGTGCGTCAATTCCTGCCACGTGGGATTCTGCCGGGAAAAATTGGCCGACACCGGGGTGAAGGTTTGCACGGTTGTGGGCTTTCCCCTGGGGGCCATGGATACCAAAGCCAAGGCCTTTGAGGCCGCCAATGCAGTGGCCCAGGGCGCCGACGAAGTGGACATGGTCATCAATGTGGGCTGGCTCAAATCCGGGCAGCTGGATGCGGTCAAGGCCGACATCAAGGCCGTCCTGGATGCCTGTGGGTATGCTCTTCTCAAGGTGATCCTGGAAACCGGTCTGCTCACCGACGATGAAAAGGTGGCCTGTTGCGAGATCTGCCGGGATCTGGGTGTGGGCTTTGTGAAAACCTCCACCGGCTTCGGCCATGGGGGCGCCACCATTGAAGATGTGGCATTGATGAGAAAGACCGTTGGACCCGATCTGGGCGTTAAAGCTTCGGGCGGGGTCCGGGATTTTGAATCTGCGGTAAAAATGATTGAGGCCGGTGCCAACCGGTTGGGAACAAGTTCTGGAGTCGCCATCGCCGAAGGTGAAACCGCATCCTCGGCGTATTAAGTACCGGTTTCCCGTGTGAAACCCATATAAAATAAAACGTATTGAATGTTTTAGGAGACAGAGAATGAAGAAGTTGTTTGTAGCACTTACCCTGATGTTTTTTGCGGCCACTGCCTTTGCAGCCGGTCCCGTGGACACCTCCAAGGCCATGAAGGGCCTGTCCAAAAAAGATGTTAAGAAAGAGTTCGTCATTGCCACCGTGGTCAAGGTGGACGGGATCGCCTGGTTCGACAGAATGCGGGACGGTGTGAAACAATTCTCCAAGGAAACCGGCCACGATGCCTGGATGCTGGGTCCCAGCCAGGCCGACGCCGCTGCCCAGGTTCAGATTGTTGAAAACCTCATTGCCCAGGGTGTGGACGCCATCTGCGTGGTTCCCTTCTCCGTTGAAGCCCTGGAGCCGGTGCTGAAAAAAGCCCGTAAAAGAGGGATCGTGGTCATTGCCCATGAAGCCTCCAACCTGAAGAACGTGGACTACATCCTGGAAGCCTTTGACAACTTCGCCTATGGTGAAGAACTCATGCGCAACCTGGGCAAATACATGGGCGGCGAAGGCAAGTACACCGCCACTGTAGGTTCCCTGACCTCCAAATCCCAGAACGAATGGATCGACGGTGCCGTCTCCTACCAGAAGGCCAATTTCCCCAAAATGGAATTGGTCACCGAACGTCTGGAAACCTATGACGATGCCAACATCGACTACAACAAACTCAAGGAAGTTCTGGTTACCTATCCCGACCTCAAGGGACTCGTGGGCGGCGCCATGCCCACCTCCGCCGGTGCGGGTAAACTCATCCTGGAAAAGGGCCTCAATGGTAAGGTCTTCTTCGCAGGTACCGGTCTGGTTTCCGTGGCCGGTGAATACCTGAAGCAGGGTTCCATCCAGTACATCCAGTTCTGGGATCCCGCCGTGGCCGGTTATGCCATGAACACCCTGGCTGCCATGGTTCTCTCCGGTAAAAAAGCCGAGATCAAGGACGGCCTGAACCTGGGCCTGGACGGCTACACCGCCATCGAAGCCAAGGATCCCAAAAAGCCCAACCTGTTCTACGGTGCCGGCTGGGTCGGTGTAACCAAAGAGAATATGGATAAATACAACTTCTAATTCAGACCATGACCCGCCCGGGGGATGCCCCGGGCGGGTTTTTGCATTTTTACGGGGAGATTCGGGGAAACGATATGGCAAAGGACTTTTTGACCCTGAAAAACATACACAAGTATTTTTCAGGTGTGCATGCACTCAATGATCTGTCCATCTCCATTAAGGAGGGGGAAATCCACTGCCTGGCCGGGGAAAACGGTTCGGGCAAATCCACACTCATCAAGGTGATATCCGGGATATACCAGCCCGACGGCGGTGAAATCTGGATCGACGGGGAGCAGCGCCATCCCCTGAATCCCATGACCGCCATTGATCTGGGCGTCCAGGTCATCTACCAGGATTTTTCCCTTTTCGGCAATCTCACCGTGGCCGAAAACCTGGCCTTGAACACCAATCTGCGCCAACGCAAAAAGCTGGTGAATTGGAAGGAAGTCCGCAGGACGGCCAAGGAGGCCATGGACCGTCTCCAGATCGACATTGATCTGGATGCCGAGGTGTCCACTCTGCCCGTGGCCCAGAAGCAGCTCATTGCCATTGCCCGGGCCCTGATGTTCAATGCCAAACTCATCATCATGGACGAGCCCACCACGGCCCTGACCGGGAAAGAGGTCCAGGTCCTCTTTGACATCGTCCGTCAGATCCAGGCCAAGGGCATTGCCATCCTTTTCGTTTCCCACAAGATGCGGGAGATGCAGGAAATTTCCCACCGCATCACCGTGATCCGCAACGGGGCCAAGGTGGCCGAAGGCCCCATTGATGAGTTTGACGAGAAAAAACTCACCTACCACATGACCGGCCAGGAAATCGAAACCGAACATTACCATTTCAGCCCGGACTTCTCCGAAACCCCTCGGCTGGAATTGAAGAATTGGAGCACCGATGTGCTCAAGGATGTGAACCTTTCCATCCATAAAAAAGAGGTGGTGGGCATCACCGGCCTTTTGGGATCCGGCCGCACCGACCTGGCCCTTTCCCTCTTTGGCATGAGCGAATCCCGGGGGGGCGCCGTGACCATCGACGGCCGCACCGTGGATTTGTCCACCATCCAGAATGCCATCGACAACGGGGTGGCCTATGTTCCCGAGGATCGGCTCACCGAAGGCCGTTTCCTCACCCAGTCCATCAACCGGAACATCCAGGCCGCCACCTATGACAAATTTAAAAGGGGGATGATCCTGGATGCCAAGGGCGCCAAGGCCGCTGCCCAGGAGATGATCGAGGTCCTCTCCGTGGCCACCCCCAACGGGTCCAACCCCGTGAACACCCTTTCCGGCGGAAACCAGCAGCGGGTGGTCATTGCCAAATGGCTGCTCACCGATGCCAACATCCTGATCATGAACGGTCCCACCGTGGGCGTGGACGTGGGGTCCAAATCCGAGATCCACGCCAAGGCCCGCTCCCTGGCCCAGGAAGAGGACATGGCCGTGGTTATGATTTCCGACGATATCCTGGAGCTGGTCCAGAACTGCAACCGGATCATTGTCATGCACCGGGGGGAAGTGGTGAAGGAGATTCCCTCGGAGGCGGCCGATGAAAATGAGATTAATGCCCTGTTAAAGGAGCTTGTGTAGAAACGCCATGAAACTTTATCAACGATCCGAATTTATCATTGGTGCGGTGCTCCTGACGGCCATGGTGGTCATCGGCACCATCAACCCGGCCTTCTGGAACCTGGAGAACATCTTCAACCTCCTTCGGAGCAACATCGTCATCGGCATCATGGCCATGGGGGTTCTGGTGGTGATGATTTCCGGGGGCATCGACGTCTCCTTCCCCGCCTTTGCCGTCACCGGCATGTACGTGACGGTGAAACTCATGAATGCGGTGGGGCTGCAGGGGGTCTTTCTGCCCATCCTCTGCTCCATCACCATCGGGGCACTGCTGGGGCTGATCAACGCCTTCTTCGTTTCCAAATTCAAGATGATTCCCCTCATTGTCACCCTGGGCACCGGGAGCATGGTCAGAGGCTTTCTTTTGGGCGTCATCGGCACCTCCATGATCAACATCAATAAGATGCCCAAGGAACTCATCGAGTTTTCCAAACTCCAGATCTTTGCCGGGGTCAACCCCGACGGGACCAAATTCGGCCTCACCGCCCTGATCCTGGTCTATGTCCTGGTGGCCGTGGGCGTCCACTGGCTGCTGAAATAC